>JAPDIY010000054.1 GCA_029259335.1 Archaeoglobi archaeon | reverse complement strand
GAGATAATCGCTCCGCTGAGTGAATTCATAAAGAAGAGAGCTAAGGAGGAAGATGAGGAATGAGGAGGTGATACAATGGGGTTTGAGGTTATTGCAAGGCCAAAGGGCGGAGATGTTGATAAGATGGCGGAAAAGGTGTTCCATGAGAGCATCAGACTCCTCGGAGGGTTGAGAAAGCTTGTGGAGTACAGGAATCTGACATGGTTGCCAAGCTTGGCTGAGGCTGCCTATGTTGTGGTTTTGAAGAACGAGACTTTCAAAACTTACAGTGAGATTGCGAGGGAACTTGGAATTACGGAGCAGACTGCCAAGAACATAGCAACTGCTGATGAGGAGGAAGTGAGGAAATACATTGAGGGAGAGCTTGACGAGAAACCAAAGGAGCATATAGCCGGCGGAATAGCGAAGCTTGCCTACAGAAACCTCAAAGAGGAGGGGAGGCTTGACACGGAAGAGGTGGAGATCAGGCAGGAGGAAATGGAGGTTCTGGACATAGACTGGGCTGTCCATGTCCTTGCGAGAATCAAAGGCCTTGATTTTCCGGTTGGCAAAGAGCAGCTTGCCGAAAGGCTTGAAGGGTTGATAATTAAGGGTAAGAAGGTGGAGGAAATTCTGGAAGAGCTTGAGTATCCTGTCAAATCGCCCGCAGAGCTTCTGCATAAGATTAAGCTTCGGCTTTAACCAAATCTTTTTTTAAACGCCTGACAACACATTTTGCGTGGGAATTGTCACCTACTCGAGGAACGTTTTCGTACCACTCACAAGGAACTGTCGCAATCGCTGTGCTTATTGCGGATTCAGGAGTGATGAGCCTTATTTGATGGGAGAGGAAGATGTTAAAGCATTGCTTTCGAAGGCGAACGGAGCCAAGGAAGTTCTCTTCACTTTCGGTGAGAAGCCGGATGAAGTGTATCCTGAAATCAGGGAATGGCTGAGAGAAAAAGGCTACTCGGATTTTGTTGACTACATTGCCCGCATGAACAGCTTGGCGGTGGAAATGGGTTTCCTGCCACACACGAACGCAGGAATTCTGAGCAAAGGAGAAATGAGGAGATTGAAGGACTTGAACGCGAGCATGGG
>JAPDIY010000056.1 GCA_029259335.1 Archaeoglobi archaeon | reverse complement strand
GCTCGGCGAGTTAAACGAGTGCGAAATGGTCAAGGGTGTCTACCGGATCATAACAGTTCAGGAGAAGTACATGGAGGAAACCGAATCGAGACTGTGGACAATGTTCCGGCAAATTTTCCACAGGGTGTTCCCCGTGCTTGAGAAACTCTCGGGCAAAAGCGTCGACATAAGGATAATTCTCCCCAAATCGATAGTAGAAACCCAACTATTCAAAAAACTAGAAAGCCGTTACAGCTGGTTCATAAGGTTCCTAGACGAGGTAGACCTCGTCGTGGGCGTGCTCGACAGGGTGGGAGGAATCTGCTTCCCCTCACTCGACGGAAAAATAGACCTCGCCTACATGATAGGATGTACGGATCCCGCCTCCTATAGGTGGCTGACGGACCTCTACTCACACTACTGGGAGAAGGCGGAACCCCGCCACTGAGCGAAAGACGGAAACCCATGCAACCTGTGTACTTCTACCCTGGGTCGCTCTATCCCTGTTTCAGCCTGTGACGGGTTTTCCTACACCTTTTGAAGAGTTTCCAGAAACAACCGCAGGATGATGGGGGCTGGTGGGTTCTGCTTCGCTCCAAAAAAAGGGGAGATTGATGGTTGTTGAGACTGTTGTCTTTATGGTTTGTTGCTAGGCTGCTTCTCTTCCTTTGATTATCATTTGCAGTGAGACTGCGAGAGCCCAGGCCAGTATTATCAGGACCACGGTCCACTCCATCACGGCGCTGAAGCCCGTTGTGAACATCAGCACGAAGAATACTATGTCCGCGGTTACAAAGATTACCCCGAGCCACACGTGTACCCACGTGAAAAAGTCCGAAGAGCGAATGGTGTAGGTGATCAGCACGATGGAGACGGCGATGAATATGAAGAAAACGTTTGAGAAGAAAATGTGGGTGGCGTACTGCGTCTCCGTGTAGACTGCAAGGCCGATGAGGCCAATGAAAGCTACTATTCCCGAAGCCACGCCTATTCTCGCTGTCCAAGAACTCCCCAAGGGCTGAAGAAGACAGATGAGGAAGGGTATGGCAAGGACACCCGCCAGAATCAGGCTGGTGTTAAACATGTATGACGTTGGACCGACGCCGAGCTCGCTCACGTGCTGAATCACTGCGCTGTAACCAGTGTTCGGTACGGGTATGAAAATGGGAATAGGCTGACGGATAAAGAAGGGCCTGAAGGGACACGCGCTCTGGTAGAGGAGAACCGCACCAATTATGCCTACGAACGCGATGACCATTCCCAAAAAGCCGGTTACTCCACCAATCAGAGTCGACTTCAAGGAAACCATCCCAAAAACACCTTCAGTAGGATAACAA
>JAPDIY010000027.1 GCA_029259335.1 Archaeoglobi archaeon | reverse complement strand
CTGTTCCTGTTGTGGGTGAAGTAAACCTCGAAGAGTCCCGGCACGAAGGGCATAACGGCGTAGAGGTCACCGGCCTTAATCACCTTTCCCTTGTACGCCATGTCATCAAAAATCTGGGCGACCCTCTCTTTTGGAACACCAGAGAGCTGAGATATCTGCTCCGCGCTTAAGGGTTGCTGAGGCTTCTCAAAAACGCAGAGGAGAGCAGCCTCCTCTTCACTGAAAATGCTTCTCAACATCTCAGTAGATGCTGTATGCTTCGGGAGCTTAATGGCTACACCCGCATTCATTATGCGCCGCAGCCTCTCATAATTATCAACTTCCATAAGTTCGCACCACCAACTGGAACTCTCTCCTAAAAAATATGATTTAAATTATAAGGGTTAAAAACTTTTATTTTTATGGTTCTCAGCGCAATAGCAAGTTTCTTTCTTTCGGAGGAATTGGTTGAGGAAGCTCTTCCACCTGAGCATTTTTGCGATGAATCTGGCAGCTCTCCTCTAACGTTAAGGAAGGCACGTTGTTATACTTTGTTTTTAATTTGGGTTATTGTGTTTAAGGGGTTTCTTGATTGAGGCTTATGAGGTCTTCTTTCCTCAAAGGGAGGCTTGGTAATGGAGATAGAAACAAAACACATAAACGCATCGTCTCAAAGTTTATTCTCCATAAAATTTAAATAATAAAACATACGGTTAATTAATTAACCTTACAAGTAATTGAACAGGAAGTCCTCACCGGTAGAGCTTTCAAGAATTGGTGGTTCAGTATCCCTAACTGGTTCAATAACCACGTTTATGGTCATCTGGCACAGGTGGAACTATATCATCACTCAACAACCTTCATGTGTCCTATAAAGATCATCCCCTGGAAGTCGTATGAAACTATGTTGACCGTATTCCCATAAACACCCTTTAGGCAAATGGAGGAAAAGCGTAAGGAAGAGGGTGAAAAAGTGGGGTTTATAAAAGTATGACCTGAGAATTCTGAATGACTGACTCTACCCCTCTGATAGGAAGGTGGTCATTTTGGAAGAGGTTACCGTTGCCGCTGTTCAGATGGAGCTGAGGGACGCTTTCACCAGGTCCGAGGTTGAGGAGAACGTCGCCCACGCCCTGGAGATGGTTGAGAGAGCCGCGAGCAGGGGAGCGGAGATCATCGGACTGCCGGAGTTCTTCAACGTGGGCTCGTGGCTCGAGAACGGAATGCCCAGGGAGGTCGTTGAGCCCCTGAACGGGCCAACCTACCAGAGAGTCGTTGAGAAGGCCGTAGAGCTAGGGGTTTGGCTTGTCGCGGGCACCATACCCGCAGAGAGAAACGGAAAGATTTTCAACGCAGGGATTATCGTTTCCCCTGAGGGTGAGGTAACCGACTTCAGCAGGGGCATGTACTTTCCCGGCTTCTACGA
>JAPDIY010000014.1 GCA_029259335.1 Archaeoglobi archaeon | reverse complement strand
TGCAACTTAATCACCTCTCAAGGATTTTCTTTCTAACATCATCAACCTCACCGAGGTCGATTATCATGACGTTTGAAGGATGAATGGGGACTGCTACTTCAGTACCATCGGATTTTGTGACAGTGGCTCCATCCACCGTTATTCTGCACTTCTTCATATCTACCTCGAGCACCCTGCCCTCGTGTCCTGCAAACTGTCCCCTCATGATTCTGACCTTATCTCCCCTCCTTACCCTCACAGCCCTCTTTCCGTATTTCTCTCTCAGGCCCTTAGAAAGAGTAGCATGCAGAAGTCTGTGCCTCTCATGAAGCTTTGAAGTCTTGTAAAGCCACCTTCTCTGCTTCCTCGGCTGTTTCGATTTGGGAACCCCCACCTTACCACCTCACACTATGACTGAAGCTATCGTTCCGATCTTGGCAAACCTCTCAGCAGCCTCCCTCGCCACAGCCCCTCTAATCTCCGATCCTCTTGGCTCCCCTCTGTCATTGGTGATGACGGCAGCATTGTCCTCAAACTTCACCCTCGTCCCATCCGGTCTGCGATATTCCTTTCTCTGCCTTACGATAACCGCATAGTGCACCTGCTTTCTTATCTCTGGCGTACCTTTCTTAACTGTCACAACCACGATGTCACCAACACCAGCGGCAGGATACCTCCTCCTTACACCCTTGTATCCCTTTACAGCGATTATCTCAAGCTCCCTCGCTCCGGTATTATCGGCACAGATTAGTCTCGCTCCAGTTGGAAGTGCACGTGGAATATTAGCTCTTACCGCCTTCATTGCCAACCACCTCCAAGATTACAAAGCTCTTCGTCTTGCTGATCGGTCTGCACTCTCCTATAGTCACTATGTCCCCCGGCTTGGCTCTCACACATCTCGGATTGTGAGCGTGAAACTTCGACCTCTTCTTCATGTACCTCTCGTATTTCGGCACGTATCTTATGAGCTCTCTTTCAACCACTGCAGTTTTTCCATAAACTTTTACGACCTTTCCACGCAGTATCTGGCCCCTCACCGATAGAGTGCCATGAAACGGACAGTTTTTGTCGTCACACTCCCTCTTCGGAGGCTTTACATCAATTCCAATGTCCCTCATATCCTAACACCCTTCGCCCTCTTAAGCATCATCAAACCTTTTTTTATCCTCTCTTCGGGTCTGTAAGATATCAGATCACCTTTCACACGCATAATCTTACCTCTATACCATACCCTGAAGGTTCTCCCCCTCTTCATCACGACTTTTAAACCTTTTTCGGTCATTATTCTGAGCGTATTTTGGGTTTCGTCCACAACTTCACCTTTCAGTCCAACCTCACATTCATTCGGACTCTCAACTACCTCCACCATTAGCCCAATCCAGTCCCTCGCAATCAAATCTACACCCTGTATCCTTCTTCGCATAGTGCCATCTTCAGTCTTGCAATATCTCGCCTTATCAGATTTATCCTACCTGGATTCTCTACTGCTCCACCGCTTCTCACTAGGGTTCGAAGCTTGAGCATTTCAAGCTCCAGTTCCCTCAGCTTCTTCAACTTCTCCTCCCTGCTCATCTCCCTTATCTCCTTCATCTTCACCGCTTTCACCCCTCAGC
>JAPDIY010000061.1 GCA_029259335.1 Archaeoglobi archaeon | reverse complement strand
AGCATGAGAGCATAAATAAGATGTACGAGAAAGTCAGCAAAGAAGGCGTAACGAACATTGTAGATAGATTCAACGCGCAGGAAAAAGGTAGGTGTCCATTCTGCAGTGCTGGTCTGAGCTGCCAGCTTTGCAGCATGGGTCCATGCAGAATTGGAAAGGACAAGCCCACTGGAGCTTGTGGAATTGATGCCGCCGGCATGGTTGTGAGGAACTTCACTCACAAAAACATGCTCGGAACTGAAGCTTACACTTACCATGCGATTGAAGCTGCGAAAACACTCAAGGCTACGGCAGAGGGAAAGACGATTTACGAGATTAAGGATGTTGAGAAGCTGAAGTGGTTTGCAGAACAGCTCGGAATTGAAAGCGAAGATGTTGAGGAGCTTGCAAAGAAGGTTGCGGATTTCGTCATTTCCGACCTGAGCTCGGTCGAAAGAAGCAAGCTCGTAGAAATATTCGCACCCAAGCAGAGAAAGGAATTGTGGGGGAAGCTTGGAATATTCCCGGCAGGTGTGTTTCAGGAGATTTTGACCATGGGAGCATCTGCGATGACAAATGTAGACACGAACTACGTTTCTCTGGCCAAGAAAAGCATGGCGATGGGCATTGCCACGTGCATGGCTGCGCAGATAGCCCTTGAAACAATTCAGGACATTCTCTTCGGCACACCTATGCCGCACGATAGCTACGCTGACCTAGGAATTCTTGACCCAGAGTACGTAAACATCGCCGTCGATGGTCATGAACCCTTCATCGGCATCGCACTGATAAAGCTCGCTGAGAGGGAAGAGATTCAGGAAAAGGCTAGGGCAGCGGGGGCCAAGGGGATGAGGATAATAGGATTCATAGAGACTGGACAGGAAATTATCCAGCGCGTTGACAGTCCTATTTTTGCTGGAATCGTCGGAAACTGGATTGTGCAGGAGTATGCACTTGCAACAGGATGCGTTGACGTTTTCGCAGCCGATATGAACTGCGCTCTTCCATCCCTGCCAGAATACCAGCGCTACGGTGTCAAAATTGTGCCTGTGAGCGAACTCGTGAGGTTCAGGGGGATAGATGAGGGACTTGACTACGAGCCCGAGAAGGCTGAGGAGATTGCACAGAAGCTGATTGAAATGGCAATAGAGAACTTCAAGCAGAGAGACAAGAGCAAGGCTGTGAAGATGAAGCAGAAGAAGAAAATAGTTGTCGGTTTCTCTACAGAAGCGATTCTCAAAGCTCTGAACGGAGACCTGAACGTTCTGCTTGACGCCATCAAGAAAGGTGACATTAAAGGTGTGGTTGCCCTCGTTAGCTGTACAACGCTGAAGAACGGCCCTCACGACACCAGCACGGTTACGATTGCAAAGGAGCTGATAAAGAGGGATATACTCGTCCTTTCGATGGGTTGCGGTAATGCTGCCTTGCAGGTTGCAGGGCTGACGTCAATGGAAGCTGTAGAGCTTGCAGGAGAGAAGCTGAAGGCTGTATGCAAGGCACTGAACATCCCGCCGGTGCTGAGTTTCGGTACTTGCACAGACACGGGAAGGGCTGCCTATCTCGTCAGGCTGATTGCCGACGCGTTGGGAGTGGACATTCCGCAGCTTCCGATAGCTGTAACGGCTCCAGAGTACATGGAGCAGAAG
>JAPDIY010000086.1 GCA_029259335.1 Archaeoglobi archaeon | reverse complement strand
TTGGAACCGCTGGCTACATGGAAACGGCCGAGGGATTTGGTGATCTGCCTATAAAGTACTACACTCAGGGAACGTTTGAAGGAGCTACGAAGATTTCGGGAGCGGCGATGGCTGCTTCAGTTTTGAGAGGCAACGACGGCTGCTTGGGATGCGTTGTGAGATGTGGTAGACTCGTCGAGTTCAAGGGTAAGGAAATCCATGGTCCTGAATATGAAACTCTCGCTGCCTTTGGTGCTCTGCAACTGAACGATAACCTTGAGTCTTTACTCGAAATAAACTACATGGTCAACGATCTCGGAATGGACTCCATCTCATCGGGCGTGTCAATCGCCTTCGCGATGTATCTGACAGAAAAGGGGGTTGGAGATTTCAATGTGAAATGGGGAGATGCAGAGGCTGTGAAGCAGCTTGTCAAAGACATAGCCTACAGAAAGGGCAAGGGAGAAGAGCTTGCAGAGGGTGTGAGGTTTATTGGCAAAAAATATGGTGTTGAGAACTGGGCGGCACACGTCAAGGGACTTGAAATTCCAATGCACGACGCAAGGGGTTTTGCAGGCTTGGCATGTGCATACGCTACTCACATAAGGGGAGCATGCCATCTACCCCACCAGATGTATCTCTACGAGATGGGCAAGAATATTCCGGAATACAACATATCGAGTGACGACAGGTTCGCCAATGACGGTAAGGGTATTCTCACCGCAAAAGTTCAGAACTTTTCTGAACTATACAATGCTGTCATAATGTGCGCCTTCATGCCAGTTGGACCAACTCAGCTTGCAACCATGCTCAAGGCTGCTACTGGCTATGAACATACAGTTGAGAGCATTTTCGTGTCAGGAGAGAGGATGTTCACACTCAAGAGGATTTACGACATCAAGTGCGGTGTTACTGCCAAGGACGATACACTTCCAGAGATAGTCCTTCAGCCAGTCGAGGGGGGGAGTGCAGGGAACGTTCCCGACGTGCAGAAGCAGGTGAGCGAATATTACGAATACAGGAAGTGGCCTGATGGTGTGCCGAGCAGGGAAAAGCTTGAAGAGCTTGGACTTGGATGGGTTGAGTGAGCTACTTATTTTTCTTTTTTGTCTGCTGCCATCATTCCGTTACTCGATTTGCGATTTCTTCATTCCCGAACAAAGTTAATGTTCCAACCAAGCAAAAATCCGCCCCATAATCTTTTGCTGTTCTTATCATTTAAAAATCCCTCTTCCTTGCATTTCTGCATCATTTCTAACCTTTCTTTTGGCTTTGGTGCTCCCGGTTCAAGAATTTTGCAAGTTTCTCATTTAGAGTTGAACCGAAACATCACTTATAAAGCATTCTCAGGACTTTGCGAGCTCCCAAAAGCTTTATTTTGAAAATAAGTTGATATGTGCTATCTTCATTCGAAAAAAGCTTAAGGTTGTTGAAGTTAAGGAAAGCTGAATGCTTGCCGAGTTATCCTACGAAAGGGGAACGATCGTTATTAAGGGAGACGTCCACGTTCCCCATGCCAAGTTCGATCCCAGATCGAAGGTTTACAGGGCTTTCGCTTACAAGTACAGGTGGATAATTGATTATTTCGAGCAGAATGATGTGGAGTATGAAGATAACGTCCTTGATCTAATACCCTCTCCCTATTTTGATGCCGAAATAGATTTGAGAGACTACCAAGAGCGAGCATTGGAGAGGTGGCTCAGAGACAAGTGGGGCTGCATCGTTCTGCCGACGGGTTCTGGCAAAACACACGTTGCGCTCGCTGCGATAAACGAGATTTCAGCAGCAACCCTTGTTGTTGTGCCCACCCTCGACCTCATAGACCAGTGGAAGGAGAAGCTTTCGATTT
>JAPDIY010000067.1 GCA_029259335.1 Archaeoglobi archaeon | reverse complement strand
CAAACGAATGGTAAGATCGAGAGATTCTACGGGACTCTTGAAGATAAAGCCAGATACTTTGAAACTCTGGATGAGTTTGTAGAGTGGTATAATTGCAAAAGACCTCACATGAGTCTCAATCTGGAGGGGTTAGAGACACCTTATCAAGCATTTTTGAGAAAGCTCCCACCTGAGAGAGTATTGGGTTACTGCTGGAGGTGGTTCGATGGCAGGAAATAATTTTAGGAAATCACATTTTTCAAGTTTGGGAAAAAGCTTTAAGATGGTCACCAACGATTGTGAATTTTTAACTGTTTGAGATATATGATTCTTAAATGTTCCACAAAAGTTAATAGACTCAAAAATATTAACTTTTCCATGGATAAATCAGGAAAATGGCAGAATATTCCGGGAATGATAGATAAGAAACTAACCGGCATAAAACTAATTCTCCATATAGGGATACATAAAACTGGGACCACTTCCATACAAAATTTTCTTTACAACAAGCGTGAGATATTAGCGAGTGATTACCATATCTTATATCCACGAACAGGCGTATCTGCGGGTTGTGGCCATCCTATATATCCTTGGAGTATTCGGGGGATAAAACCGCCGAGTGGAGAGGATGTAGATATAAAACATCTTTTTCAATCTTTATTGAACGAGGCCATGTTGTACAAACCAGAATGTGTTCTATTAAGTTCAGAAGAATTTGATGGATTAAGGAAACCTGACATTTTGAAGCTTAAAGGAGTTATTGACTATTTTGGATTAAAATTGGAGAAAATTATATGTTATATAAGGCGGCAGGATTTAGCAATTGATTCGTTCTATCGAGAAGTTGTTAAAAATCCTAGAAGTCGATACAAAGATACTTTCAAGAAATATACTATAAAGAATTGGGTGATAGACGTGCTAGACTACTACAGCATGTTGTCTCAGTGGAAAAAAGCTTTCCCAGAAGCAGAAATCATCCTAAGAATTTACGACAGAAAACTCTTCCCAGATGGGAACGTCATCCTTGACTTCTTATCTGTTTTAGGCATAGAAATGCCTGAAGCGAGAGAATATAAGATTGAAGCTAACCCATCTTTAAGTCATCTCTCGACCTTAGTTATGAGAAGAATAAATAAAGAATATGGCCTATCAAGAGAAGATCATGTGAAGGTTGTAAACTACCTCTTCCAACTTGACAAAAAAGAAGGCAGTCCAATTAAGACGTTCTTTACCCTGCAAGAAAGGATTGAATTCCTCGAAAGGTTCAGGGAATCAAACGAGAAATTATTCAGAGAGTATTTCGGAACAGAAAATCAATTCGTGCTATCACCGGAGGAGATAGAGTTCTACAAGGAACAGGATAAAATCCCGAAAGAAGTAATAGAAAAAGCTGTCAAAGAGAGATACAGGAAGGTTTTTGAATTTATGAAAGCCAACGGTATTCTGGCTAAAGAGAAATTGTTCCCAAGGGTTAGCATAAACTATCTTCCCACTGACCTCGACTTCTTCAGAATTGATGTTGTGAATGCGAACCTGCTGAACGGCAGATTAATTATTAGCGGATTAGCTCTGCCAAAAGCAGACGTTGAAAATCTAAAGCTGACGATAAGGGATGCCGAGGGAATGAAGGAGGTGCAGTGGGGTTTACCCTCGCCATTCTTCGGAGAGCAACGAAAAGACAACCCAATAGCTAAAAATGCGAGGTTCAGAGTAGGTAACGTTATAGTGGGGGATGGACCACTTGAAGTCTTTGTAAATGGTAAAAAAACTGCTGAAATTAATATTACCAAATAATGTCCTTCTTCATTCTTCAGAACTGACGGTGTGAACGAAAAGCATTTATTATATAATCATACCAAAACATACTTATGAACTGCAAATTAGAATTGGATGAACGTCAGATACCTGTACTTGGTTTACTACACAACCTTATGACAGAATCCCTGAACGAGTTGGGATTCAGCATTGCGGAGGATTTAACCATTCTCTGAT
>JAPDIY010000037.1 GCA_029259335.1 Archaeoglobi archaeon | reverse complement strand
CTCAGCGTTTTGGTTGTTGTATATGGCGAAGGTAGCAATCCTCAAAAAGTTAAGATAGTACAGCAATCATTGTCCCATTAATTTCTCCTGAATCTTTAATCCCACCATACTCAAGCACGTATTTGCCGTGCAGCGTGTAAACCGGCAGTATGCTGTCTGGGGTGATTGTGTAAACGAGCGAGATGTTTGTAATAGTCAGCTTCGTGAAGGCGATGTTGCTCAAATACCAATCATCGACCTTGACGTTTCCTTTAACCCTCTCAGCAAGCTTCTCCGGGATGTCTTTGACTGGAAGAACTTTATAGCTGCCTTTGGACTGAACATCCTTGAGAAGCAACCCTTCGACACTTCTTATTCCTTTGTCGAATCTCACAAACACGCCGATGTTGGATGGGTAGCCGTTAAACGTTCTGGCGAAGAATGTTCCGTGCTCCCTTTTGATTTCCCGATAGTCGTAATTGAGTACTCCGAAGTTTTTGAGAAGAGCTGTCGCTTTCTCAGCTTTCGGGGTTTGAAAGACCACCCTGAAATAGCCTGTTGGGGTGTAGTACTCGAAACTCAGCCTGTCATCGTGGTAGAGGTAGGCGTGCGTAACTTCATTGTAGCACAACTTGTCTGCGGGCACACCAAAAGATTTAGCTATTCTAAAAACCTCGTCTGGCTTCTGGTAGATTTCATAGCCGTACACTTCGATTGTTTCCGGCAATGACAGATTTTTGACGTTTTCAGCAAGCTCAATTTCAAAGGGGAAGGGATTTTTGTCCTTCACCTCCAACACGCTTCCGTTCGGAAGGTTGTAGTAGATTACGGGTCGAAGTACTGACACCTTTTCGGAATCGATAAGCTTGAATTGTTCGGAAGTATGTAGATAATACAGTCCACAGGCTACTGCAACGATCAGCACTGCAGCGATACACTTTCTTATTTTCGGCAAACGATTCTGCATAAACTTAACCGCACGCCTGCTGGAAAAGTTCATCGACTACACCCCCATCTATCCCGTAACAGTACCAGCCATCCTTGAGAACCGCAATAACGCCCATTTTTCCGCTCTTGAATATCAGAACTTTTTTAATTTCTCCTGACTTGTACTCCACCTCTATCCAGCTCGTGTCGTTCTTCAACCACCTGTAATATTCATCGTCTATCATCAACGTCAAAACACCAAGATCTTTGGACAGTACATCTTCAACGAAGCCCAGGACGACATCTTTTTTGGGTTCGCAGACATTTGATGATACCTCCACGTTTTCAGGTGTATGCACAATCATCATCCAAACTACCAAGGCTAAGACAAACAGGCCGAAAATAAAGAGAAGATGTCTAACCCTCACCGCTAACGACCTCCTTGAGTTCCGACATCGAGATTGCTGGAACGATCTTCCCTACCTCAACCCCGTCCTGCACACATTTCACGGCATAGGCCGGGTAGATGTAGGTTTCACCATCCGGCAGAGGGACGAAGTAGACGAGTTCGATTGACTTAACCTTACATCCGCCAAGCTTTTTGATCACCTCCTCTTCGTCGAGGATCTTAGCCTTTCCCACAACCTTCACGTTCCACAGCTGGGTTATCACTCCGCTCACATCATTGCCGCTGAAGTACACCCTGACTTTCGCCCCCGGACCAAAGAGCTTTACTCCATTGTAGTACATCTGAAAGTTCACATGCTTGTTGGTCACGCACTTCCTGATGGTTCCGTTTCTGTACGCGAAGATCTTCCCATCCTCAGCGATTCCGCTGAACTCGTAGCTGAGTTTCGGCTCCAGCTTCAGCTTGACCAAATAGTTTTTGGCAGCAGCTGCATAGTCGATCTTGTCGAAATTTCCGCACTCGAATGCAGCTTTTGAAAGGTACTTAAGATATCCCTGCCTGTACTCAAACATGTCCGACTCCTTTACATCCAGCTTTTTGGACAGTTCCTCAGCACTGATGTCTGGTGGCAGCATCACCAGTATCTCCATCTCCCTGCCTTTGCCTCCGTATAGGGTCCTTACCAAATCACATCTCAGCCAATCTCTGCAGTACCTTCTTTTCCCTAAAGCCCAGAGCAGCAACCAAGCCAATCAAAAGGACGTTCAGAACTGCATACTTATACACGGATCTACTCGTATAGCGGTGCAATCGTCGCAATCCGAATG
>JAPDIY010000047.1 GCA_029259335.1 Archaeoglobi archaeon | reverse complement strand
CTGAGCTTAACGGCTTTGAACCCCCTCTGGACCGCGGCCTTAACCATGCCTACGGCGGCTTTCGGAGCCAGGCCGAAGGCGAAGCTGGCGTATGCTTTAACCTTGTCCCTGTATCCTCCCAGCAGCTTGTAGACGGGTGTCTTCAGGCTCTTCCCGATGACATCCCAGAGGGCTACCTCAACCGCGCTTATGGACTGGCCGATTCCGAAAAGTATTCTCCAACTGTTGTTGTACATCTCCCTCCAGATCTTCTCAATCATGAATGGGTCCTTGCCTACGACCAGTTTCGCCAGCGCCCCCTCAATGAACTTCACTTGGGCTTCGTCGCTGAGGGAGAAGTGGCTCAGGCCGTAGCCCTCGATTCCCTCATCGGTCTTAACCGTTACAAGTGTTCCGGAGGAGGAAATCCTTGGCATGGAACCAATCTTAATGGAGAAAGGCAAACGTATGACTTCGGCCTTGACTTCAGTCACCTTCATTTCAACAAACACTCCCAGTCTTTTTGACAATTATAAAGTCTCCTTCACACATATAACTCTTTAGCACTAGAAAAAAGGGGGTGGAACGGAGCCCCGTTGGAAAGACTCGAAACACACGTTCTCCAAAGCTTGTACTGTGGCTTGTTGAGAGATTTTTGTCGTAACCATAAAACGTATATAACACGGCTAGTGAAATAATTCATAACGGCGATATAGAGAAGTGAGGAGTATGAGTAAGGCAATCACTACTGGAGTTCTAGGCTCAGTGGTAGGTATAGTGTCTTCCATAGCGGGTATCCTCTGGATAATACGGTACTACGCTTTCGCAGGTATGCACGATGTGGCGACTGGCATCCAGAACCTTCCGATAACTCACCCCGACCTGCTTCAGGTGTCAATCTTTCTCGGGTTTTTCCAGAACCTTCACGTCAGCAACGCGCTGGAAGGCTTCATCGGTGTAACCTTCATTCTGGGGCTGCTTATAGCCGTGACCCTGATCCTCGTAGGCGTTGGAATCTATGGACTCGGAAAGATTGAGGAAAAAGCAATCGGCACCGTGGCACTAGTGTTCGGAATAATTGGAGGCGTCCTAGCCTTGATACTACTCGTCGCGGGGGCGGCCGCCGGAGCGAACACACCGACGATTATCTCGATAATGATACTCTTGAACGCCCCTGTGCTGATTACAACGTATCCCATACCGTTCATCGTCCTTGCGAGCGGCGTTCCCAACGTCAGCCTAGCCTATCTGTGGCTTGGTCTCATAGTTGTCGGCGTAGTGATGATCCTGTTCGGAGCAGCGTTCATCAACGTGAGGGAAGGACTGACCAGCCCGAGTCTGAGCGTGGCCGCAGGGGTACTGTCCATAATCGCGGGAATCTTCCTGTTCACGGGAGTACTAGCACCATGGATAGGTTTCATTATCCTATTCGTCGCGTTCATAATGGAAATAATCATATTCGCCCAGTCACGCGAACTAGCCTAACCACTTCACGCCCATTATTTTTCTATTTTTCTATTTTTATGCGGTCAAACGAGGGAAAATCATCCCAATTATTTTATAAGATGCGAAGCCGAAATCATAGGAAAGAAGCGTTTTAAAAAGTGTACGGATGTGTTGAAAGTTGGAAGATTTCGGTGAGGAAGCAAGTGAGGAAGAAGAAGCGCCGGTAGGTCTCATACTCGCGGTTATAGGTATACCCGCGGCGATTGTATGGCTCTTTTGGACCAACTATTACATCCACTACATGGAAAGCTACACTCTAACCATAAATCTCTTGGTCGTGTTCTTACCCCAGGCGCTCCCCTACATTGAGTCCAGTCTCTTTTTAACAATGTACCTCGTGATTCAGCTGGTTATGTACAACGCGTCGAAAGAGTTAACGATACTACTGTGGTACGGAGGTCTCGTAACGGTAGCAATAATGTTCGGCATACTGGATGTTCTCCAAATAGCCATGAGAAACGTCGGAGGCCGACCAGTGCTGTCCGTGATCCTGGGAGTCCTAGGCATTACGCTCACGGTGCTCATGTTCCTCGGACCCCAGATGGCGTTCTACACGTTCCTTGCGCGAATACCCCTCTACGCAGCCTCCGCTATTCTAATAAGAGGATAACCAACCCAAAAAAAGGACAGATGAGAGGCGGGCCCGGAAGGAAACACCACAGACTCCCTAACTCTTCCTTTACAAGAATATCGACGCATGCCCCTATGGCTTCCGAAGAAGGTTGGATTAAAAAAGGGAAGGATAGGATTATTTCTACTCTTTTGACAGGTCGGTTATTCTCTGAATCTTGTGGAAGATTTTCGGAATCTCCTCCCACGTGGCCCACTCGATCTCGGAGTCCACGCCGAGCTCACTCTTTATGGCTTCCTTCACCCGCCTGGTTAGGTCGTCTAGGTCCTTGGTGAGTTCCTGGTCGTAGGCGGCTTTCAGTTTCAGCTTATCCATCTTGCCCTTGGTTTTGATCATGGTGAATGAGGCTTCCCTTGTCTCGGGGAACTTCTCGAGAACCAATCTCAC
>JAPDIY010000078.1 GCA_029259335.1 Archaeoglobi archaeon | reverse complement strand
ACTATTTGCATTCATACCTGCTTGAGTTCCTCCGATTACTGCCCCGACATCTCCAACAGCCACCGGCATCACGGCCATTGCAACCATCGCCAGACAGATTGCCACTGCAAGCCACTTAAACGCTTCCTCATTCCAGTCCTTCACCTCGTACATCTTCTTCACCTCCTTATTACTCACCGTGACCTATGTTATCACACCATTTAAATCTTACGATATGTTATCAATCAAAAATTCATGAATAAATTAAATATAGAAACTGTTAAGTTCGGAACACACAATCAATCGACATGCTCAGTCTAATCACAAACCCGGACAAATTTTTTGCAAAGCTGAAAGCGAAGGATCCAAATCTGAAGAAACCGGCGGTGATTGTCATTCTGCTCGCTGTGATGGTAGCCTACTACCAATTCAGAGTAACATTGAAACTCTCCACTGCCCTACCACAAGACATTGCAAGGTTCTTTGTAGCTGGAGCGTACATCAACGCTATCGGCTCGGCAAAATTGGAATTTTCGCCACATGGCTGATTGTAGCAGCAATCATGCATGGGTTGTCTGCATTCTTTGATGGCAGTGGAGAGTTTCGCAGAACTTTCGAGTTTGCTGGTTACGGATTTCTGCCCTCGTTGTTTGGCTCTGCCATAACTATCCCTGCCAGTCTCAGCTACATTGAAAACGCAGCCCTACCAAAGCTTGATGTAAAAGAGCTTACAACAGACCCCAAGATTCTCGCAAAAGCGATTCTGAGCCAGATTCCTACTGAATACTCGCATTCAGCTCTACTGCTGAACATTGCTGTGACGATCTGGGGTCTTCTTATCTGGACCTTCGCCATGAAGAATGCGAGGGAGATAAGTGTCAGAAAGGCTTTTGTTTGTGCAGCCATCCCAACAGCCATCTTTGGTGGGTATCAGGTTCTATCCTTGATAAGGATTGGTTGATAGAAAAGGTGTTAAAGCCCAAGCACTACATTTTAATGCCGATGATGACTGATGGGCGACCTGAGATGTGATGAAAGGGAGAGTCTGAGGCTTGATTACTCAATCAGGTTGTAAAGTGTATCTCTCTGTCTCGGAACTCTTCCAGCAACTGCTATAAGCTCTCTAAGCTCTTCTGGAGTGAGATATTCTCCAGCAGTCGCCCCGGCTGACTTCGAGATGTTCTCCTCCATCAACGTCCCACCGAGATCGTTTGCCCCAACATGAAGGGCTGCCTGAGCAAGCTTCAGCCCCATTTTAACCCACGAAGCTTGGATGTTCCTGACCTCAGGATAGAGCAGTATCCTCGATATTGCAATCATAAGCAGATCCTCAAAACCCGAACTGCCCCGAAAACGCTTACCAAGCTCATTGTTCCGCCACATGAATGGTAGAGGTATGAACTCCGTAAACCCTCCTGTTTCCTGCTGAATCTTCTTTATCAGCATTATATGCTGAATTCTCTCATCCCATCCGTCCATGTGTCCATACATTATTGTTGCAGTCGTCGGAATCCCGAGTTTGTGCGCAAGCTTGATAACCTCAATCCACTCAGCCGTTTTCAGCTTCTTAGGACAGATGTGAGCCCTTATTCTATCATCCAGAATCTCAGCAGCGGTACCGGGCATCGAACCCAGACCTTCCTTCTTGAAGGTTCTTAAAACATCTTCAACATGCATGCCACTGTTTCTTGCAGCATGAACAACTTCCATCGGAGAGAAGGCGTGAATGTGAATCTTCCTGTCCACGTCCCTCACAGCATGAAGAATTGAGACATAAAAGTCAAGATCCGCATCTGGCAGCAATCCTCCCTGAATGCACACCTCAGTGCATCCGAATTCAACCGCTTCCTCTACCTTCCTCCTGATCTCCTCGATTGAGAGAAGATACCTCCGCCTGTTTCTGAAGGAGCAGAACTTGCAGTCATTGATACAGATATCAGTGAAGTTGATATTTCTGTTCACCACATAGGTTACAGTATCTCCAACAAGCTCCTTGCGAAGCTCGTCTGCAATCCTGAACGTTTCAAATGGGTTTTTGAGCAAATCGTCAAGGGCGAGCATAGCCATCAGCATCCGAGTACCTTTCAATCAGCGGCTCAAGAAGGGCACCATACCACTTAAGCTTTACGAATTTTGGATAAACCGGCAACCGCTCCTTCAAAACATATTCACCTCTGAGCGACGCTTTAATCTTCCCAAGCTCTGGCCATGGCGATTCCGGATTGATGTAATCGTGAGTGACATGAGAAATCCCTCCGATGTCGTTAGCTCCCGCCTTCAGGAAGGGGTAGATGTCGTCCACGAGGTTTGGGGGAATCTGAACTGCCACATCCTCAGGTAGAATCTGGCGGGCTGCTTTAACGGCCTCAAGCATCTCTTCAGGAGACGGAGGGTGAGCAGATTCCATCTCAGTCCCCTTCTTCGGCTTGAAATTCTGCACGATAACCTCCTGAATGTGGCCATAGTTTTTGTGGAGATCTGCGATTACTTCCAGAGAGTACAGCCTGTCATCTCTTGTCTCGCCAATTCCGACTAGTATTCCCGTTGTAAAGGGAATTTGAAGCTTTCCAGCCTCTTTTATCATTTTTATCCTGATCTCTGGTTTCTTGCCCGGACTCTCTGCATGGCATTCAAGCTCTACAGCCTGCTCCAGCATCAACCCCATGCTCGCGTTCAAGTCCTTCAATCTCCTCATTTCTCCTTTGCTCAGAATTCCTGCGTTCGTGTGTGGCAGGAAACCCATTTCCACCGCCAAGCTGTTCATGCGGGCAATGTAGTCAACAAAAT
>JAPDIY010000069.1 GCA_029259335.1 Archaeoglobi archaeon | reverse complement strand
GCATGGTTGCATCAACCATTGGTTCAGCAATGCTGATGTGCTTTCCGCATTTCTGGGCGAGGTTGATGACGAAGCTGTCAAGCTCGTCTGGCTCTTCAAATATTATGTTTGTGCGGAGGTTTGTGTACTTTCTGTGGAATATGTAGATGTATTTACCATAACCGTTGCATGAGATATCTTCAATCATCGGGTCATACATTATGGGGGTAATTTTTCCAAATAGAATCGTTCTCTTGAAAACATGGTAGAGGACTCTGATGTAATCCGACCCTTCGAGCTTGACTCTGTAATCTTCGAGGATCGAATCTATCTTTGATTTGAGTGTGGAAACTTTGTCCTTTGTCTCCTTTGGATTTGCGGCGTAGTATTCGAGCTTGTTTATAATGTCCTTTACGAGTCTCTCTTCGTCTTCATTCAGTTTTGGTTCATTAACATGGTATAAAAACTCATTTTCCTCCTCATTGTAGAGTATATGGATGCTCGATATGACAAATCTACCATAGACAGGATAACCCTCAACCTCAACCCATCCTTCAGGAGGTTCGAAATCCTGTGAAAGTCTCCTTGACAGCGTCCTAAAGGTGTCTTCATCCAGAAATTCTCCGCGAGCACTTTTTTTGATCATCTCAAAGACTGCTTCTCTCTTTGGCATCTCCTTCCTGCGAAAACTGAGTCTGAGCGAGGGCATTAAGAGAATTTTACATTAAAAATTAAAAAATGTTTCGTGTAAAAAGATCTGAAATGCACTAATAAACATTGGAAAATATTTTATGTTGCTGTCTGGCAAGTGTATTTGGTGAGTGAGAAATGTGGTGGTTTGTGATACCAAGGACAGTTTTTGGTGATGATGCCATTGAACATCTGCAGAATGAAAAAGCTGAGAGAGTGTTGATAGTAACCGACAAAGTTCTGAGCGGGATGGGTTACCTTGAAGAAGTGAAGAAAAATCTTAAGGCCGAAAAAATCGATGTTTTTGACGAGGTTGAGCCAGAACCGAGCATTGAAACGGCCTTAAAATGTGCTGAAGTGGCTAGGGAGCTTGACGCACAGCTCATTATCGCCTTAGGGGGTGGCAGTGTAATGGATGTGGGAAAGATGGCGAGGATACTCATGGAACTCGATATTGATCCTGAGTTCATCACACCCTTCACTGACCTTTACGAGCTTGGATTCCAGAAGATGGCAAAGCTCATCGCAATCCCAACGACAAGCGGCACCGGGGCTGATGCAACATGGGCGATGGTGCTCACAGACACAAAAGAGAAGAGGAAGGTTCTGCCAGCGAATAGAGAGGCTATTCCCGATATAACGATACTGGACTACAGATTCGTTGAGAAGCTGCCACCAAAGCTTGTGGCTGGAACGGGCATGGATGCGTTGACACATGCAATCGAAGGTGCCCTTGCTCCGTGGAGAAACGACTTCAGCGATGCGATGTGCGAAAAAGCCATCGAAATAATCTTAGAAAACCTTGAGAAGTCCTACAATGGTGACAAGGAGGCAAGGGCAAAGATGCACCACGCAGCAACAATGGCTGGAATGGGATTCGGCAACTCCCAGGTTGGGCCGGTACACTCTATGGGCCATGCCTTTGGAGCTTACTTCAAAGTGCATCACGGTATTTGCGTCGCAGTCTACCTGCCTTACGTTCTCCAGTTCTACCTCAACGATGAGGGTTCGAGGGCTATGATGGATTATCTGGCGAGAAGAGTGGGGCTTGAGAATGGAGAAGCTATGGTGGAAAAAATCATTGACCTGATGAGCAAGATAGATGTGCCAACGAAAGTTTCAGAGATTGTGGGTGAGAAAAAGTATTTTGATGCGATTGAGGAAATTCTGAACCATGCCATCAATGATGCCTGCATAATAACCTCTCCAAGAAGTCCTGATATGGAGCAGACAAGGAAGCTGCTGGAGTATGCATTTTATGGTAAAAAGATTGATTTCTGAGGTGGTATGATGTTTGGCTATTGTGGTAAAATCCTGAGAATTAATCTGTCAGACAAGACGGTTTCGACTTTTGTTCCGGACGAGAAGGATTTGAAGGAGTTCATAGGAGGTGCCGGGCTGGCTGTGAAGCTGCATTACGACATGAGGACGTTCGATGCCGATCCTTTATCACCTGAAAACGTTCTGATGTTGATGACCGGACCGCTGACGGGAACAAAAGCCCCCTCCACCAGCAGGCTTGAGTTCTGTGCAAGAAGCCCGCTCACCGGAATCTGGGGTGAGTCAAACTCTGGAGGGAGGATGGCGACTTATCTGAAATACACGGGATGGGATGGCGTTATAATAGAGGGGGCAAGCGAGAAGCCCGTTTACATCAGAATAGATTTGAACGGAGCAGAAATAGTTGATGCCGATGAAATTTGGGGCAAGGGATGTTACGAAGCTCAGGAGATGCTTGAAAAGGAGGCTGGAGAGAAGAGGGTTGCAACGGCAGTAATAGGTCCGGCAGGAGAGAACTTGGTTAAATATGCGTGCGTTCAGGTAGACAACTCAAGACATGCTGGTAGGACGGGAATGGGTGCTGTTATGGGTTCAAAGAAGCTCAAAGGTATCGTTGTTGCTTACGACCCCTCTGAGAGGGAAAAGGTGGAACTTGCAAACGAGGAAGAGTTCAACAAGGTGGTTGATGAAGTGCTTGCGAGAATAAAGGACGATTTCACATGTAATATGTTCACTCAGCTTGGCACAGCGGGATACATGGAAACATCGGAGGGTTTTGGAGATTTACCGATAAAGTACTACACTCAGGGAACGTTTGAAGGAGCTACGAAGATTTCGGGAGCGGCGATGGCTGCTTCAGTTTTGAGGGGCAACGACGGCTGCTTGGGATGCGTTGTGAGATGTGGTAGAGTCGTCGAGTTCAAGGGTAAGGAAATCCACGGCCCAGAATACGAAACTCTCGCTGCCTTTGGTGC
>JAPDIY010000089.1 GCA_029259335.1 Archaeoglobi archaeon | reverse complement strand
AATTATGAGAAGATCAACATACTTGCTGTCTTCAGCTCTAATAAGACTCTGAATAGTTTCAAACTCTATTTTAACAAATTCACATGAAACTGGTGTCTTATAATCTCCATATCTCCCTAAAAGACCCAACTTTTCTCTCACTTCCTGTTTCCACTGATTTAGAATTGCTCTTGAATGGGAAGCTACTAAAACTGTCCCTTTCTTATTCTGCTTTTCCATTTCAGCAGCAAGTTTTTGTATTGCCATTAAACCGAGCAAAGTCTTTCCGGTTGCAGTAGCCATTTCTATTATACCTCTAAAGTTGTTTTTACACCAACTGTCAAATGCTTCTTCTTGATGCTCCCATGGTTTTAGCAAGACTACAGGAAAATCAACGACCTTATGAAGAACATCATCCCCATATTTTTCCTTCAGAATGTTTGCAGCCTTCAAAAAGTTCTGTAATACATTATTTTCGTCCTTCAAAGTCATAAGTTCAACAAAGAACTCTAAAAGGAATATGGCACTTCCAGTTTCGAAAAAGTTGCTAAGATTTTCAACAAAATCTGTATTCAGGTCAATGTTTCTCGACCTTAGAATTTTTCTAATGAACAAGAGGAGGGGCTTTGCAACTCCAAAATACCTTCTATCAGATTGGCCGTATTTGGTCAGAGACCATATAAACTCTCTAAATTCGTCAAACTGTTTTTTCAGGTCTTCCAATCTAACTTTTTTACCAACCCCTCCGAGTCTCTCTTCAAGAATCGAAGCAAAGAGGTTATAGAAGTACTCTTCTGCTTTTTTGTGCTCCTCTCTGTAGCCGAGCTCTCCGTCTAATACAGGTTCAAAAATTTCAAATTCTTTATAATATCTATAAGTCAGTAAAACATCGTCAAGTAAAGCAAGAGCTTGAATTCTGTGCATTTTCTCTAATTCTGACCTGTAAAATTTATCAAAAGTGTAGTAATCCTTGTAAAAAAGATCTTTAGATCCATAAAAGCCTTTATTACATTTACTGCAGTAAAGTGAACCTGGTTCTGCTTCTCTAATCTGGCATTTAGCACATTTCATGGCTAAATCCTCTCTTCATTTTCACAATTTTTCGAGCCATATACAAATCAAAACTTAATTTAGCATTATCATTTCAACCTTTTAATCCTAACGCCTATGTCTTTTGCTGTCTTCCTTGCTTTTGATGTAACCTCGGCTTTTCCGCTTAAAACAAGAACTGGTTTTGCCTTAACGGCTTTGGCTTTTTTAGCTATTTTTTCAACGTCTTTGGATGTAATCTGTCTCTTTTTATTTCCGTGTTTCACTTCCACAGCAATTTTTTCGTTTTTGTGTCTTGCAAGAACGTCAATTTCGCCTTTTTTAGTTCTCTTTCTCACTCTTACCTTGTAACCAGCCCTTTCATAATTCTTGCCTACCTTGTTTTCAACAACTTTGCCTTTACGACATTTCGGCATAATAGTTGATTACTTCTTAAATACTTAAATTTTTCGTTCAACATATTAGACCTGATTTTGAGGATACTCGGATTGTGTTGAAACCAAGTTTGTTATTTCCGCATCTCCCTGAACAAACTGCTTCTCAAAAAGTAAATCACAATGAAGAACGCATAGACTGGAGCATACTCAATACCCAAACGATAAGCAACTATTATCCCGAATCCAATGAGAATGACAAGCAGGACAGGGAAAAGTGTAACAGAGTCTGACTCCAACTTTAGCTTTCCGGACTCAAAACCAAACTCCTGCAGGAACTCGAGCAATCTGGAATTTCTCAAAGCCTTCCTCTCATCCCTCACTCCAACGTAAACCTTCTCCAGCTTCTTCGCATTGATTAGCTCTCTCAGAAAGACGAGTGTCTGGCGAGAGGCATTTTCGAAGTTGTCCATGGCGATGTTTGCCTTGAGATCTGAATTGACAAGAGCCTTGAACTTCTCGGCATTGGTTGAGAGCCCCCTGGTTGGGATGCCGGCGTAAAGCAGGAGTGTTTTCAGGATGTAGGAGGCTGATGGGTAAGGGATGTAGATGAAGCTGTCAAGCTGCTTCAGTCTGTCGGATTCGATTATGCAGAAGTTTTTCTTTGTTTCCTGAGCCGTTTCCCTTCCAGTCAGAGCTTTTGATAACTCACCAACATGCTCAGAATCAAAAAGGTTCAGCAGCTTCTCTCCCCTTTCAGTAATCCTTGCCCTACCATTTCTCCATTCCAGAAGTCCCTGCTTCTTCAGCTTTTCCAGCCTTCTGTAGAAGGTGGCTCTTGAGAAGTTCCACTGCCGGGAGTTATAGACCTCAATCGGTTTTCTCTCTTCCCTGAAGGCTTTGAGCAGCTCTAACTCGTCGAGCATACAACCCTGATGCTTACCTTGTCACTCATGCTGCCATTCAGCTTTATGAAGAGGTCTCTTCCTGTTCCAAGAAAGTTGTTCCATATGTGGCCTGTTCTGTAAGCAGTTATCAGCTCGTCCATGTCCTTTAGCCTCTTCATGGTTGTTCTCATCTCCCTCTCGTACCTCTCGACTGGCTCCATTGCTATAATTTTGAGGTGGATTATCTGCTCTCTGCCAATTATTTTCAGCTTTTTGTCCTCAAATATACCTATCCTGTTTTTTCTATCCGTCCAGACGATTTTCTTACCTTTGAAGCTCTTCAGTACACCATTCTCATAAAATGAGATGTCAACGCAGATATCGTGACTCCTGTGATAGTAAAAAATTTTGTCCAGCTCTGTCGTTGAGGCTGCCATTGTGAATGACAGGGAGAGGAGGAGGACTGCTGAAAGTAGTAGCAGCTCACCCCCGCTTCCCGTCTTTATTCGCCATGCTGCAGGCAGCAGATGGTATGTGGTGGGTTTCGGGTAGAACAAAGGTAAACCTGCGGGAGTGAGCATGTCCGCAAAGATGTGGCTGAGATAGGCCGTTAATGCCGCGATGAAAGTTGATGGAGAGAAAAGTAGAGGCAGGGCAGCAATGAATGGAGCGTAAAGCGTGTGGGTGTAGGTGCGGTGCTTGATACCCAGCAAGGAGTCGAAGTCTGGCATTACAGCGTAGAGGATTATGATG
>JAPDIY010000017.1 GCA_029259335.1 Archaeoglobi archaeon | reverse complement strand
TCAATCTCTGCTATTTATTCTAGTTGGAGTTCCCTTCTCTTTTTCCCTGATTATCCATTTTATCGCCTTCTCGTCAAGTTTCACACCGAGGTTTGTTGAAGTGGGAAATAATTTCGGGAAAAGACAGTTCTCCGTAAATTATCCAGAAAAATAAAGGAAAATTAAGTGTTGACCAATTTCCCCGCAAGATAGTCATCGTATGCCTGCAGGTCAAGCAGGCCGTGACCACTGAATCCAAACACTATCACCTTCTCCTCATTGTTCTCCCTCGCCCTTATAGCTTCATCAATCGCAACCCTAACGGCGTGGTTCGTTTCAGGGGCAGGAATTATCCCCTCCGTTCTCGCAAACATTACTCCTGCCTCGAACGTAGGAATTTGCTTCACAGCCCTCGCTTTGATTATGCCATGCTTCACTAGCATGCAGAGTGTTGGAGCATCGCCGTGGTATCTCAGTCCTCCGGCATGTATTGGTGGTGGAATGAAATCGTGACCGAGGGTGTACATCTTCAGCAGAGGAGTTAAGCCGGCAACATCTCCGAAATCGTATTTGTATTCGCCACTCGTCAGTGTGGGGCATGCAGCAGGTTCAACAGCTATAATTTCCAGATCTCCATTCTTTGCATCATTCACGAACGGATAAGCAAGACCTGCAAAGTTGCTTCCACCCCCGACACAGCCTACCAGCACATCAGGCTTCTCACCTGCAATTTCAAGCTGCTTTTTCGTCTCCAGCCCGATAATGGTTTGATGCAGCAGGACGTGGTTCAGAACGCTGCCGAGGCTGTACTTCGTATCCTCATTCTTCGCAGCGTCCTCAATCGCCTCACTTATCGCAATTCCCAGACTTCCCGGTGTATCAGGATTCTCGGCAAGTATCTTCCTCCCTACTTCCGTTCTCTCGCTGGGTGATGGAAAAACCTCACCACCCCATGTCTCCATCATAACTCTCCTGTAGGGCTTCTGCATGTAGCTGACCTTCACCATGTAGACAGTGCAGGCGAGATCGAAGAGTTTCGTCGCAAAACATAAGGCCGAGCCCCACTGTCCTGCTCCTGTTTCAGTCGTCAATCTCTCAACTCCCTCCTTTGCGTTGTAATATGCCTGAGCCACTGCTGTGTTGGGCTTATGGCTTCCGGGCGGACTTTCCCCCTCGTATTTGAAGTATATTCTCGCCGGCGTTTTTAACGCCTTCTCCAGCCGTTCAGCCCTCACAAGTGGCGTCGGTCTCCAGATCCTATATATCTCTCTGACTTCATCCGGAATCTTTATCCATCTCTCCCCGCTCATTTCCTGCTCGATCAAACCTTTCGGGAAAATAGGTTCCAGATCTTCTGGTTTAATCGGTTCCTGAGTTGCAGGATGCAGCGGTGGCGGTAGAGGCTCTGGCAGATCAGGAAGAATGTTGTACCACTGCTTTGGAATTTCATCCTCCTCAAGCAATATTCTCTTCATGCTGAGTAAGTTCATTCACATTATATAAGTCTTTTCCTAATATTTTACGATTAGTACATTTTTTGGGATTGTTCTTTTTACATGCGCATAGGATGAGTGATTATGATACGAAAATAGATTTAAGACGGTAAAATCTACACACTCCATGGAACTCGAAAAGTCAAAAAGACTCTACGAGGAAGCTGTTGGTCTTCTGCCAGGTGGAGTTAGCAGCCCGGTTAGGGCTTTCAAGCCATATCCGTTTTACACGGTGAAAGCTGAGGGTTCGAAAATTTACGATGCTGATGGTAATTCATACATTGACTACTGCATGGCTTATGGGCCTTTGATACTCGGTCACGCAAACAAGAAGGTGAGAGAGGCCATAGCAGAGCAGCTTGAGAGGGGATGGCTTTACGGCACTCCGATTGAGATGGAGATAAAATATGCCAAACTGATAAGAAGACACTTTCCGTCAATTGAAATGCTCAGATTTGTGAACACCGGTAGCGAGGCGACCATGGCTGCGCTCAGGGTTGCAAGAGGATTCACGGGAAAAAACAAAATAGTGAAGGTGGAGGGGAGTTTTCATGGGGCACACGATGCGGTGCTGGTGAAAGCTGGAAGCGGGGCGACAACTCACGGAATTCCGAACTCCGCTGGAGTTCCGCAGGATTTTGTTAATAACACCCTACAGGTACCCTTTAATGATGTCGAGGCTCTTGCTGACCTGCTTGAGAAAAACGATGATATTGCTGCCCTAATACTTGAGCCTGTGATGGGCAATTCAGCCCTCATACTGCCAGAAAAGGGTTATCTAAAAGAGGTGAGAAACATCACTGCTGAGAACGATGTACTTTTGATCTTTGATGAAGTTATTACGGGCTTCAGGGTCTCCTTAGGTGGGGCGCAGGAGTACTATGGGGTTAAGCCCGATTTAACAACTCTCGGAAAAATTGCCGGCGGAGGATTGCCGATTGGTATTTTCGGTGGCAGAAAGGAGATAATGGAGACTGTAGCTCCGGCAGGAAACGTTTATCAGGCTGGAACGTTCAGTGGAAACCCTCTCAGCCTTACAGCAGGCTATACAACTGTTAAATTTATCGAAGAAAATAGAGTTCTCGAAAGGGTTAACAAGCTAAGCGAGAGGCTCGCAGAAGGGATAAGGAACGTTCTGGAGGATAAGAGGGTAGAGTGCGAGGTGGGGAGCATAGCTTCGATGTTCTGCATCTATTTCGGCTCTCAGCCAACAAACTATGCCGAGGCTTTACAACTCGATAAGGAGGCCTACATGAACTTCTTCTGGAATATGCTGGAAAATGGTGTATTTCTGCCGCCTTCTCAGTACGAAACCTGCTTTATGAGCTATGCACACAGTGAGGAGGATATCAACAAAACCGTAGAAGCTGTGAGCGATTCACTATGAAACTTGTTGTGGGTACGAGGGGGAGCAAGCTGGCACTGGCTCAGACCTACAAGGTGGTAGAGAGGCTTAGGGAGCGTTACGAAGTGGAAATAAAGATTGTAAAGACCACCGGAGATGTAATGAAGGACAGGCCGCTTTACGAGTTCAAGGGTATTGGAGCTTTTGTCAGAACTATCGACAGAGCGCTTGCAAGGGGAGAGATTGATATTGCAGTGCACAGCTACAAGGATGTGCCGAGCCAGAGGGTTGAGGGAACAGTAATAGCCGCAGTTCTTGAGAGAGATAGTCCATGCGACGCACTAATTTCAAAAAATGGGGAAATGATTAAGGATCTGAAGGAGGGGGCTGTTATCGGAACATCAAGCCTGAGGAGAAGAGCACAGCTCAAAAGGCTGCGTGAAGATTTAAAATTTGAAAATTTGAGGGGAAATTTAGACACGAGATTGAGGAAGCTGAAAGAAGGGGTTTATGATGCAATTGTGGTTGCCGAAGCCGGTTTGCAGAGGCTTGGACTTGACAGAGAGGTGGAATATCAGAGGTTCGATCCTCACACAGTTGTTCCGCCAGCAAATCAGGGAATAATAGCTGTTGCAACTCGAAAGGGTGAGGAGGATCTCGTCTCATTCCTCAACGACGAAAAGACATGGCTTGAGGCGAAGGTTGAGAGAGCAGTGATCAGGGAGCTTGGCGTGGGTTGCGCTGTGCCTGTAGGTGTTTACGCCGAGACTGGATCAAAAGTCAGGCTGATCTGTGAAATTCTTGACGACAAATATGTCAGGGTGGAGGAGTGGCTTTCAAGGAGTAGTGCGGTTGAGGAGGCCGCTGAGATCGGCAAAAGTCTGAGGAAGGAAGTCTATGGTAGGTAAGGTTTACATCGTCGGGGCAGGTCCGGGAAAGAAGGATCTGATAACTCTGAGAGCTTACGAGCTGATAAAGAGGGCAGATGTAATTTTGCACGATGAGCTCATTGGTGAGGTTGCTGAGTTGCTGAAGGAGAGCAAGGCGGAGATTGTAAATGTTGGAAAGAGGAGTGGAAAGCACAGAAAGAAGCAAGAAGAGATAAACGAAATGCTCATGGAGTATGCGAAGCAGGGGAAGACTGTTGTAAGGCTGAAGGGCGGTGATCCATGCATTTTTGGTCGCGGGGGTGAAGAGGCGGAATATCTGGCCAGAAATGGCATTCCTTTCGAGTTCGTTCCCGGAGTGACTTCAGCCATAGCTGTTCCGGCAAATGTTGGCATCCCAATCACACATCGCC
>JAPDIY010000092.1 GCA_029259335.1 Archaeoglobi archaeon | reverse complement strand
TTAAATTAAAGTTGCTGCGAGGAAAGATCAGAGGAACAATCTTGTACTCGTTTATTCCCACTAAATAGTTCTTATAGGCGTAGAATCCCTTATCCATGATCACTGTATCTCCTTTCCTTGCAATTCTTCTCCTTCTAAGTTCATCCATCACCTCCTGAAAAATCTTGGCTTCGTGCCTGTTTGCAGGGTGTAAGAGAAAAAGGAGAGGTTTCGGAGAAGGGTGTTCCAGAACCAAAGTCAGTTTCATGCCCACAAACAATCCTTTTGCTGAGTATCCCCACCTGTAGTCTTTTCCTTCGAGATCTGCCTGTTTTACAGGCTTCCTGAACCAGTTTATGTCAACGCTCACATCAGTGCAGTCAATGATTAAGCGAGTGTTTCTCTGCCTCCTTTTTGTTATCGAGTTCAGAATTCTAAGAATCATCGCTATAAAGCTGTTCAGGTCGAATTTTGAGAGGAAAGTGTAAATGTAACATATTTCTGGAACATCTTCCTTTATTCCAAGAAACTCTCTTAAATCCTCTCTATGCTCTAATTCTTCAACCACGTGGGAGATTTTTGTTGAGAAGAACATTGAGGTAAGGGTTATCTTAATGCAGTTTATTGCAGTTCTAACTGGCGAAGTAAATTTTGCAATGATCTTTTTCGTCTTTCGCATTTCGAAAATGTTAAGTATTTTCCCGAGTAACTGCCACCTGTAGTCGTTTGGGTCGACTACAAGCGGTATATGCATTCTCTCACCCAGAGGAGGCTTGTGCCTCCTCCTACATTACTTTTTCGGTTTTAAATCGGTTTATTTCCTGTGAAAAGAGGTTTGATTATGTCTCTTTGCGTGGAAAGGTTGGATTGCTTGTTGTTTGTGGATTAGAGAGGTTAGGGGAGAGATTGGGTTAAAGGTTGTGTAAGTACCCTAGAGGAGATAGAACCTATTACCGAAAATATTAGACTCTGGCTTGAATTTTTTAAACCCAAAACCCTTCATATCCTCTATTACGAATCCAGGCATCTCCCTCAGCCTTTCAGCACTTCTTTGAGGCAAAGAGAGTTCGAATGGGCTAATGTAACTCTTTTGCCAGAGCGGTAAACTATCAAATCCTCCTCCGCCAACACTGCCCAGATTCTAACCAGTTTGACGATGACCTCCCCCCTCGTGTCACATCTTACTCGGTTAAGCACAAAACAAGAGTAATTCGGTAATCACGGTCGGGATTTGCACCAGAAATACAAGCACCCAGTCTGGGCCCCATTCTGCTCCAATTTTACATCCATAATCGAATCGCAAATTTCGAAAAACATATATTAATTATGAAGTAGCTCTTTCCGATGACGTTCTCAGGAGAGAAAATGGTTGAATTTGTCACCAGAATCTGCAAAGAGTGTGGACCGAGACTTGCGGGAAGTGAAGGAGAGAAGAAAGCAGGAGAAATTTTGTATCAAGAGATTTCGGAGTTTTGTGATGAAGTTGAGAGGGAACACTTCAGATCAAGACCTGGCGGCTTTCTCGATTACATCTGGTTTACAGCTGGATTCTACCTCGCCGGAGTGGCGATTTATCTTTTAGGACATCCACTAATCGCTGCAGCCCTTATGCTGATAGCCTTCCTGATTTTTCTCTTCCAGCAGTGCCTCCATTATGAAATAATAGATTTCTTCTTCCCTGAGGTTGAAGAGTTTCATATCGTCGGTAAAATCAGACCAAACGGGGAGGCAAAGAAACTTGTCATACTCTCCGCCCACTACGATTCTGCTTACGAATTTCCCTTGTTAGGGAAATTGAAGACAAAGTCAATCTACATTATAGGTCCTGCAGTTGCCATTACGCTCCTGACAATGGTCTTAAGCGTCGTCGAGGCTTTTATTCCTTCAACGGTCATAAACACCGTCCAGAAACCGCTATTGCTGATTGGCAGCATTCTTTTACTCTACATTGCCTTCAATTTGAGATCTAACAGGGGTGTACTTGGTGCAAATGATGATTTGGCTGGATTGGCAGCCGTTATTGAAGCTGGAAGGTTTATCAGTCAGAACAGGCCGGAAAACACGGAAGTATGGATTGTAGCTTTTGCGGGAGAGGAACACATGAGGGGGTCGAAGAGATTCGTTCAGAAGCATTACGATGAGCTGAAGGGTCGGAATGCCATAATGTTCAACCTTGAATGTCCATCTGCCGATTATTTCCTTATCGCAACAGAAGAAAAAATGTTTTTCGCCAAACACTCACCACTTGCAGTAGAATATGCTAAAAAGGCTGCAGAAAATATTGATTTTGATGTAAAAGTTGAGGCCCTACCCTTCGCGGGAAGTGATGCAGCAAACTTCTCAAGGAAAGGACTGCATGCTGTAACCCTATTTGGATTATCGGCCAAGGAACATGCTCCCTATTACTGGCACACAATGGATGATGCTCCTGAAAATCTGAAGCCAGAGCCAATCGCCAAAGCTGCAGAGATGGCGAAAAATTTTGTTTACGTTGTTGACTCTTCCTGACTTACCATTTTTCTCAGCACAGACTTGAGTATCTTGCCAACAGGATTTCTGGGTATCGCATCTGTTATTATCAGCTTCTCAGGGAGCTTGTACACAGCAAACCCCTTCTCTTTCAGGAAACTGCGGAGTTCTTCAAGCGTCGGTTCTTCACCTCTCGGTACGACAAAGATGCAAACTCTCTCGCCAAGTATCTCATCTGGCATCCCCACAGCAGCGACCTCCGTAACCTTCGGATGCTCCAGCAAAGCGTTTTCGATTTCGGCAGCGCTGATGTTGAACCCCCCTCTTATTATTATGTCCTTCTTCCTGTCGTAGAACCCAATATGGCACTCATCCTTTATGATAAACAGATCTCCGGTTCTGAAGAATTTCTTTCCATCGTACTCGGCGAAAGCTTTCTCAGTTAAATCCGGCCTGTTGAAATAACATGGAATGACGCCGGGGCTTCTGTAAAGCAGCTCACCAATTTCTCCGGGCTTCGTCAGTTCCTTTCCGTCTGCATCAACGATCTTTGTCTCGACACCTCTTACGCCACTCTTCCATCCACAATCCTTTCCCCAGTTGGGAAAGTGATCGACCCTCATCGCAGTGTCCGGTACATCGAGGGGGCCAGCAATCAATGCTGTACCCTCATTCTGCCCCCAGATGTTTACGATGTCAATCCCCCACCTTCTCTTGAACTCGTCCATCGCCCACTTTGATGGAGGGGCACTGCCAGTGGTTATGGTCTTGACAACGCTAAGATCAAATTTCTCGATACCCGGAAACTTAAGCGCCATGTTCAGCACTGCTGGAACGAGAATCGTGAAGTCTATCTTTTCCTCAACAAGCTGCCTCAGGCAGATGACGGGATCGAAGGGATGGTGGAGAACCAAAGTTCCAGCCTCAAATATCCACGGAATGTAGTTAACGCCAACACCCGTCATGTTGACAAGCGGAGCTACGCACAGAATTCGGGGGTTTGGTGGAACGTTCATGGCTCCTCTAAATCTCGAAATGTAGTACCAGTTGTTGTGGGTCATCGGACAGCCCTTTGGATCAGCTTCTGTCCCAGAAGTCCAGCAGATTGTGAAAACATCGTTGGCATCTATTTCAACTTCTTCAGGCTTTCTATTACTGTTTGCCATTTCTCTAACATCATCAAGCGTTATCACGTTCTCTACAATTTCTTTTCCGATTTCAGCATGTCTGTAACCCTTGAACTCCTCTACAGTGATGTAGTGTCTGGCATTCGTTAAACCAGCTACATATCTAAGTTCCTTTGCCCTCCACTGCATTGGCATTGGCGATATTATCCCTCCAGCTTTCGCTATTGCGAGATACAGCATTGCCAGCTCCCATACATTGGGTAGCTGAACCAAAACAATGCTATCTTTCTCAACACCAGCATCCTGAAGCTCGGCGGCAACTGAATCTACAATCTTGCCAAGTTCCCTGTAATTCAGCCTTTCGGCATCGCTGCCAACAAGCTCCTTTCTGTTTGGGGGGTCAACGAGAGCTTCTCTCTCAGGAAAATCTCTCACGTTCTCCGAAAACCTGTCAAGCAAAGTGCTTTTGCCCCAAAAACCCTTCTCTGTATATTCTTTAATCAAATCTTCGTCATGCAAAATCATGAAGTTTCTTAGACTTTGACGAATAAATATTTTGTGTCTGAAACTGACCATGTGAATCACGTAAGCAAATGCCGTATTATCTCAACGGAGCAAAGACTAACGACATCGTAGAATGTTACGCCAAGCTTATGGCTTAGGAA
>JAPDIY010000066.1 GCA_029259335.1 Archaeoglobi archaeon | reverse complement strand
AAGGATCCGCACACAGGCGAGGATTTGCATCTGTTCTCAAAAGATGTTGACTTTGCGAAGATGCTCGACATCGAGAGAATGATCAAGATGAAGTGCTACCGCGGAGTCAGACATGCTAAAGGCAAGAAGGTCAGAGGACAGAGGACGAGATCAACTGGGAGGTTTGGCAGGACTGTTGGAGTTATAAGGAAGAAGAGGTGATTTTATGGGCGATCCAAAGAGGCACAGGAAGAAGTATACAACACCAACACACCCATGGGATAAGGCGAGACTTGAAAAAGAGGTACAGCTCGTCGTCAAGTATGGGCTGAGAAATAAGAGAGAACTCTGGAGATTTCAGAACATTCTGAGGAAGTACAGAAGAGTTGCAAGAGACCTGCTGGCAGAGATAGATCTTCCGGGAAGAGAGGGCGAGATTGCAAAGGCCAAAGCGCAAACGGTAATAAGAAAGCTCTACAAGATGGGAATTCTGCCCGAGAACGCAACGCTTGATGACATTCTCAATCTATCCGTTGAGGACTTCCTTGAAAGAAGGCTCCAGACCATGGTTTACAGGCAGGGAATTGCAAGGACGATAAAGCAGGCGAGGCAGTTCATAACTCACGGCCACATAGCTGTTGATGGCCGCAGAGTCACATCTCCGAGCTTTATAGTAACAAGAGACCTTGAGAGCAAGATCTCGCTTTACAAAAACTCTTCGTTAGCTAGGACCGAGGTGGTATGATGGCTGAGAAGAAGAAAGGTGGTAAGTGGGGTATAGCCCACATCTTTTCCTCGTACAACAACACGATAATAACGATAACAGATATTACGGGGAGTGAAACGATAACAAGGATTAGCGGTGGTATGATCGTCAAAGCCGACAGAGATGAGGGAAATCCCTACACGGCAATGCAGGCTGCTTTGAGGGCTGCGGCAATTGCAAAGGAGAAGGGAATTGAGGGTGTGCACATAAAGGTCAGAGCACCTGGCGGGAACAAGCATACAACACCAGGACCAGGAGCTCAGGCGGCGATCAGGGCACTTGCAAGAGCGGGTCTCAAAATTGGCAGGATTGAGGATGTCACACCCATACCGCACGATGGTACAAGACCTCCTGGTGGAAAGAGGGGTAGGAGAGTCTGATGAAGCCCAAAATAGAAATTCTGGAAGAGAGTAACTTCAAAATCAAATTTATTCTCAAAAGTGTTTCACCAGCCTTAGCAAACTCCTTCAGGAGGGCGATGAAGGCTCACGTTCCAACGCTTGCAGTTGACTACGTTGATTTCTACGTAAACTCAAGCTATCTTTACGACGAAATCATCGCCCATCGCCTTGGAATGCTGCCGATAAAGACGGATCTTGAGAAGTTCAACATGCAGAGCGAGTGCGTTTGTGGTGGCGAAGGCTGTCCGAACTGTCAGATTTCATTTAGGCTGAATGTGGAGGGGCCGAAAGTTGTTTATTCGGGAGACTTCATAAGCGACGATCCCGATATTGTCTTTGCGATTGATAATATTCCAGTCCTTGAGCTTTTCGAGGGTCAGCAACTGATGCTTGAAGCTGTCGCGAGGCTTGGAACTGGAAGAGAGCATGCAAAGTTTCAGCCTGTGTCGGTATGTGCTTACAAGATAATTCCTGAGATAACGATAACCGACGACTGCAATAAATGTAAGGACTGCATTGAAGCCTGCCCGAGAGATGTTTTCGAGTTTGAAGATAACAGAATTAAAGTCAAGGATGTTCTGAAGTGCTCGCTGTGCATGGAATGCGTCAAGGTCTGCGAGCAGAATGCGTTGAGGGTTGAGGAAACCGACAGCTATCTATTCACAGTTGAAGCTACTGGGGCTCTGCCCTTAAGAGTGGTGATGAGAAAAGCCCTCGAAATTCTGAAAAATAAGGCAGAGGAGATGAACAGAATAATTGAAGAAATACAATAAAAAATTTATGGAATTTCCAGTTCTTTGAGTTTTTTTTCCGTTGGCCTTCCGTTAACCCATCCGCGAAGCTGGTAGTACTCTTCCTTCATTCTGTCCAGCTCAACTACCTGACCCTTTGCCGCCCCTTCTTTAAGCGGTTCTTCGAGCAACCTTCTTGGCAGGGTATCATCTTTGGCATCGAATCCGTACTTGTTGATAACAACTCTTTCGAGGTTGTATATCCTCTCTCCAATCTTCATTATCTCGTCAGCGTTCAAATCCCAGCCAGTAACACTGGAGAGAAGTGCTGCATAGTCCTCAGCACCAAGGGCAAAGGTCGTGAAGAGACAGTTTACTGCTGAGTTGACGACGCAGGTGAAGTCCTGGAAGGCTTTGACCCATGCTGCCTTACCCTCGTACGTCAGCGGGTCAATCTTCTCTGGCAATCCCACAATTTCTGGCGAGACCGTGTAGCCCGTAACATGACACCCTCCTCTGTTCGCGGTTGCGTAGTTCAATCCTATGCCTTTGATTCCCCTCGGATCATATGCGGGCATTTCCAAGCCTTTGACACTCATTGACAAATCTGGAGCGCCAAAGATCTCCGCCAGCCTCTTGCTTCCCAGAGCAAGGTACTTTCCGAATCCTGATTTGTATGCTGTTCTCCAAACAGCCTCAACCATTGCTGCATCATTCCCGAAGGAGAGGTCGAGACCCTGCAAGTCCTCATCCTTCACGTATCCCTTCTCGTAAAGCTCCATCGCGCAGGCAATAGTTGAACCCATTGTTATTGTATCAAGTCCGAGTTCGTCGCAGAAGTGGTTTGCCTTGATAATCGCTTCAAGGTTTATAACTCCAGTATCATTTCCGAGCGCCCAGATGGATTCGTACTCAGGACCTTCAGTGTTCAGTACTTTGAACGGACCGGTCTTAACCTCTGTGGCCCTTCCGCATCCAATTGCACAACCCCAGCACGCAACACGCTTTCTGAGGTATTTCTCAGCCATCGTTTCACCGCTTATCTCATCAGCCTTCTCATGGTAAGCTTCCTGCCAGTTTCTATAGGGGAGAGCACCAGCATTGTTTATCACGTTGACGAGAACAGCGGTTCCGTACTTCGGCAATCCCTCGCCAGTTATCGGGTTCTGCTTGATTTTATCTATGGCGGCCTTTGAAACTTCCTTGAACTCATCTGGCTTGGCAACTTCCGGTCTTGCTTTACCCTTCACAACGATCGCTTTAAGGTTCTTAGAGCCCATAACAGCACCTACACCCGTTCTTCCAGCAGCTCTGTGCTCCTCATTGATAATGCATGCAAAATGAACGAGATTCTCACCTGCTGGTCCGATGCATGCTACACTGCAATTTCCTCCAACTCTGTCAGAAAGTACTCTCGTTGTATCGAAGGTGTTCTTCCCCCACAGATCCTTAGCACATTTTATCTCTGCGCTGCCATCCACAATTTCGAGATAAACTGGATCTTCGCTCTTACCTTCAAAAATCAGCATGTCGTAACCTGCAAATTTCATGTATGGTCCGAACCTTCCTCCGCTGTTTGCCGAGCCGATTCCACCTGTAAGTGGGCTTCTGAGCGTCATTACGTGGTACCTTCCAGACTCTGGAAAGCCCGTAACTCCTGTTGCAGGACCTGTTGCGAAAATCAGGACGTTGTACTCCCCAAACGGGTCAATATCTTCAGGAGCCATACCCAGCTTTTCGTACTCTCTGAGATAATCGTAAAGCAGTCTTACAGCGTATCCCTTTCCTCCGAGGTATTTTCTCGCAAGTTCTTTGTCAAGGGACAGCTCTTTTATACTACCGTCACTTAAATTCACCTTCAAAATCTTTCCCATATATCCTCCAGCCACACTATCACCATACCTTATCAATTTGTAAGGATAAATAGTTTATGATATGCTTGGCTGTGCATATCGCTATATCTGCAAGAAAAGAATCAGGAATATGGAAAGGAACATGAGAACTATGGCGAGAATCAGAGAAATTGCAGCATACTTGCTATCCCCAAACACGATTGGTATGGGGCCTATTAATATAACTCCTCCACCCTTTACCGTCTTTCTCTCCCTTCTGTAACTCTCTCCTCCCTCGTAATTTTCTTCTTTCCACTCTTCTTGAAATTCAACATCTTCCTTCAGTCCACTAAGGATAAGGTATAGTCCTAGAATTATGATGAATAAGGCGAGAATTGCGATCAAGCTACCACCTCCACAGCAAGGGAAGAAGGACAAAAATTATCGCTATGAGAATCATAAAAGTCGCGATGTCTGGGCTGGACGCGAAGACAATTGGGAAAGGACCTATTACCACAACTCCACCATACTCTGCCACGTATTTCTGAGCCGAGCTTAGGAGCAGCAGTGAGATTCCAAGCATCAGGATTACGAATCCTGTAAAGACCTTGAAGGGATTCATGTTTGAAATATTAGACTTGGGTAAGATAAAATTTGCCTGTAAATTTTGGTTTTTAGAATTTACTGAAAAGCCTCGCAGTGTTTATATGTTTGAAAAGCTATGTAGTAACAGGTGATAAAAATATGCCGGGTCTCGAATCTCTCCTGAAGGAGGAGAGAGTTTTTTATCCGCCAGAGGAGCTTGTTAGGCAGTCCAACATCAAGCAGTTTTTGGATAAACA
>JAPDIY010000094.1 GCA_029259335.1 Archaeoglobi archaeon | reverse complement strand
GAAGGAGAAGCTGATAAACAAGTTCAGAGAGCTTGCACTTGCGGCAGCGTGACTATTTTTCTACCACAATCAATTTTCCAAAGCCCTCCTTTACTTCTGCTCTGATTTCCTGCCCCTCAAAAACCTTTTCCAGAAAGACCTTGACGAACCTCTTAATTTTCAGATCATTGAGGATTAGAGTGTAAATTCCCCTCTTCTCTTCTTTAATCTCATACCAGTTCGCCTTCTCAACATAACGCAGAATCTTCTCCACGGTATCCAGTCCCTTCATCTTGTACTGCAACGCGTGGCTTAGTCCAATTTCTTCCATTTGCTTCCAGAAATCATTGCTGTCAACTCTCTCAAGCTCGTTGAATATAACCCTCCAGTGCTCGATGTCAAGAATCATATGCTGCCTCTTCGCCAGATAATCAATCCAAGCTTTAAGAGATTCAGTATCAACTCCGCTCTGGTAAATCTCATATCCCAAATCAATCAGATCTCTAATAAGCTCGCTTGTACCCTTTCTCGTTTTATCCTTCAACCTCTCAAGTTTCTCCTTTGATTCATCATCGATTGATATACTCAGTCTTTCAACCATTGATTTTTTTGTATAAATCTTGTTAATTAGTTTTTCGATGTGCGAATTTGCAGAATAGTAATATTTTTGCACAATTCTAGGCGAATTTATGCATGAGTATTATTCAGAGTGTCAATTGAAAAAACAAATCTTACAGTTGGTTGGTTTGTTTACATTCTTATTTATTAATCATAAATAAATTTAAATATTGATAATTTAACTAATTATTGGTGATAAAATGGAAACTATTCAGAGTTTGCTCCGTGAAGGGAGGATATTTTATCCTCCAGAGGAGCTAGTAGAGAACTCCAACGTGAAGAAATTCATGGATAAACACGGAATAAAGGATGAGGACGAACTCAGAAAGAGGGCTTTGGAGGACGTTGAGTGGTTCTGGAGTGAGATGGCGAAGGAAGTCGGAATTGAGTGGTTTGAGGAGCCGAAGAAGGTTCTTGAGTGGGATCCGCCCTACGTGAAGTGGTTTGTAGGGGCTAAGTATAACATAGTGCATGATGCGGTTGACAAGCAGGCGAAGCTGAGAGGGGATAAGATTGCATACATCTGGGAGGGTGAGCCGGGAGATGTGAGGAAGATTACGTACGGAGAGCTTTACAGAGAAGTTAACAGGTTTGCCAATGCTCTGAAGGAGCTTGGAGTTAAGAAGGGGGACAGAGTCTCGATATGGCTGCCGATGATTCCCGAACTGCCCGTAGCCATGTTAGCATGTGCAAAGATTGGGGCGATTCATTCAGTCGTTTTCTCAGGTTTCAGTGAAAAAGCCTTGCTGGACAGAATTCAAGACGCTGAGGCTAAGATTCTCATTACTGCCGATGGCTTCTACAGGGGAGGTAATGTTGTTGAGTTGAAGAACCGGGCTGATATTATTCTCAGCCAAGCACCAAGTGTGGAACATGTTATTGTATACAAGAGGTGTGGGAACAGCACAAACATGCAGGAAGGCAGAGATGTCTGGTGGGATGAAATTACGGAAAAGCAGAGCGATGAATGTGAGACGGAGGTTATGGATGCCAACGACCTGCTCTTCATACTCTACACGTCGGGAACAACGGGAAAGCCTAAGGGTGTTATGCACGCTCACGGCGGTTATGCAGTTGGAGTCGCAGCTACTCTCAAGATGATATTTGACCTCAAGGAGGACGACATCTGGTGGTGTTCTGCAGATATAGGCTGGATTACCGGGCATAGTTACATAGTTTACGCCCCCCTCATCCTCGGGGCCACATCCATAATGTACGAGGGCGCTCCGCTGTATCCAAAGCCCGACAGGTGGTGGGAGATCATAGAGAAGTATAGTGTTACTGTATTCTACACCGCTCCAACTGCAATAAGAATGTTCATGCGCCTCGGCGAGGAGTGGGTTAAGAAGCACGACCTCAGCAGTTTGCGTTTGCTCGGAACAGTTGGAGAGCCGATAAACCCCGAAGCATGGGTATGGTACTACAAGTACATTGGGGGTGAGAGGTGCCAGATAATGGATACGTGGTGGCAGACTGAGACTGGAATGCAACTCATTTCACCTCTACCAACAACTCCTCTCAAGCCGGGCTCCGCTACAAAGCCATTTCCGGGAATTGAAGCGGATGTTTTTGATGGAGAAGGAAATTCGCTTTGCAAGAAAAATGTTGGAGGATTCCTTGTCCTAAAAAGACCTTGGCCTGCGATGCTTCGTGGGCTATGGAGGGCGGAGGAGAGATATATCAGCACGTACTGGAGCACTTACAGAGATATTTACTTCACCGGAGATGCAGCGAGAGTTGACGAGGACGGCTACTTCTGGATACAGGGAAGACTGGATGACGTTTTGAATGTATCTGGGCACAGGATTGGCAACAGCGAGGTTGAGTCTGCTTTGGTCAGCCATCCAGCGGTGAGTGAGGCTGCTGTTGTTGGAAAGCCGCATGAGGTTAAGGGAGAGGCGATAGTTGCGTTTGTGATTCTCAAAGAAGGATACAAACCATCGGAGGAGCTAAAGGAGGAGCTTAGGGAGCACGTTGCTAGGGAGATCGGGAAAATTGCTCGCCCAGATGAGATTTACTTCGTTCCAGATTTACCAAAGACGAGGAGTGGTAAGATAATGAGGAGAGTTTGCAGAGCCATCATGTTGGGTAAGGATCCGGGAGATATATCGACGCTCGCAAATCCAGAAGCTGTGGAGATTGTTAAGAAAATCGTCACGGGAGATGAGTACTACGGGTGATATGATGCAGAGAGAGATACAGGAACTGGTAATAAGAGATACCACAGCCAATCCTGCTCCCCTTGGTTTGATGGGTTTCGGCATGACGACAGTGTTGCTGAACTTGCATAATGCAAGGTTCTTCGTCCTCGGAACAATGGTTCTTGCCGTGGGTATATTTTATGGGGGTCTGGCACAGATTATTGCAGGCATTATGGAATGGAAAAAGAAAAACACGTTTGGAACAACAGCTTTTACGTCTATGGGCTTTTCTGGCTAACACTGGTTGGTCTGATAGTAATGCCGAATTTGGGGTTGGGAAGTGCTCCAGAGAGCAGTGCAATGGTAGCGTATCTATTCATGTGGGGACTATTCACCGCAGTGATGTTTTTGGGCACGCTTAAACTAAACAAAGCATTACAATTCGTTTTTGCAACCCTGATGATACTGTTCTTCCTGCTCGCTATAGCTGACGCCACAGGAAACACCATTATAAAGCAGATTGCTGGTTATGAAGGAGTGATATGTGGATTTTCAGCAATCTACACTGCTCTCGCTCAGGTGTTGAATGATGTGTATGGAAGAACGGTCGCTCCACTCTGACTCAACTATTTTTTAAACACGGCAAAATAATCAGACGTAGGTATCAACCAGAACGGCTTTGTATCCATCACTAAACTCGCCTACAATAACAAGGCGGTCATCATTTTTCCCATAATGCGGGTTGAAAACTTTCGATAATGCACCCGGACCCTGTGGACACTGTCCAGCCTTAAACACCCATGTGTCACCTATTTTAGGTTTCGATGAATAGTTGACGAATTCCTCACCGTTTACAATGATTTTAATCCCGACAATTTCCCCCAAATCTATCCCACCGTGAAATGTAACTATGAACCCATCTCCCGTTGCTTCGGCAAGAAACAACTTGGAAGTGTGAAAGTTCTCCGGTTTTATTACGGAGCCAGTAACGTAGGTGTAGGCTAAAGCGGCAATTGCAACTGTAATAAGAACAGCCAGTATCTCGCCTATTATAGAGGATACCCCACTGCTATTATTTCTCACACTTGGAAAGAGTGGGTTCGACTTTAAATTTTTGTCGTTAGGCAGAGAATTACTTTATCCTGGCCCACGTGCGGTGTGATCGAGGGCAGTCATAGTAACTTCGACTTAATGTCATCACTCAGCTTAACGACTTTTTGCACTCCATCTCGATATCTCACAACAATGTTCCGTGATTCGAGGTTTGTGAGTATCCTCGATACAGTTGCATGGCTCAGCTTGGTTCTTGCGACAATTTCGCTTTGATTCATCTCGCCATGGTTCAGCAGACATTCAACTACTTTTTCTCTCATTTAGGTCGAATAGATTCAAAAACTCATCTTTGAGAGTACTCGCAGAGTCTGAATTATTCGCTTTGCATATAAGGTAACAGCAACTAACAGAAGTCCCACGAAGTAGTTCAGCAGCAGCCCAATTAAAACTGCAAATGACCAGAAATAGGGGTTTTTGCCTTTTTTCTTGCATCATAGTAGACTACGATCGGCGGAATACTTAACACGGGAATCAGTACGATTAATTCATTCACCTCTCTTTGTCGTAAGGTATACAGCGACATAGGAGGTGGTTACCGCTAAAGATAGATATACAACCAGCATTAACAGCGATTCTGATGAAATGTGGCCAAAAATTAATTTTGACAACATGTTGGAACCCTTTTCAGCAGACCGATGTAAAAGCCTGCAGTTAGATGTATCCCTGCGCTTAGAGCGCGGAATTTTGACTTAACAGGCGAAAAGGATGGTGGTACTGTGTCAGGAACACGAATAGGTGAATATCCGGTCTGCATAGGATTGGATGTCCATAAAAAT
>JAPDIY010000036.1 GCA_029259335.1 Archaeoglobi archaeon | reverse complement strand
CTGCCGCAAGTGCAAGCTCTCTGAACTTGTTTATCAGCTTCTCCTTCTTCTCACCCTCAACAAGCACGTGCTCCAAAACCTCGTCTATCCTCGAAACGGGTATAACCTCAATCCTCCCCTCGTGCTCCGCATCGAGCAGAACATCGTCGAGGTTATCTCTGGGAATTACCACCTTCTTCAGTCCCGCCTGAATCGCTGCCTCGATTTTCTGCGTAACCCCACCTACGGGCAGAACCTCGCCTTTGACTGAAAGACTGCCAGTCATGGCAACTGACTGATCAATCGGGATCCCTTCAATTGCCGAAATAACGGCGGTTGCAACGCTTATACTTGCTGAATCTCCTTCAACGCCTTCGTAGGTCCCAACAAACTGAATGTGGACATCCATACTTGAAATGTCCCTTCCAGTGTATTTCTTGATTATAGCCGAAACGTTCACCACCGCCTCTCTCGCAATCTCTTGGAGCCTTCCGGTGGCTATAACTTTTCCTTCGGATTTGCTCATCGCTGGCGTAACTTCGGCGATTATGGGCAGCACGATGCCCGCTGACTCTCCGATGACCGCCAAACCGTTAACTCTCCCAACCTCGTATCCTTCAGTCAGGAACAGCTTGTAGTCCTTCCTCCTTTCGATGTACTTATCAGCAAGCTGCTCCTCTATAGTTTTGGCAATCTTCTTGGCCATCAGGACATGCTCCAATCTCACTATGTCCGAACCCTCACTCCTCGCTATATCTCCTGCAGTTCTCACTAATCCACCAAGCTCTCTTAGCCTCAGGGTTAGATGGTTTCTCCTTCCTGCTCTTCTTCTTGCCTCCTTTATTATCTCTGCTACCGCATACTTGTCGAAGTGGGGGATCTTACCATCCTTCACAACTTCCTGTGCGACGAACCTGACCAGCTTCCTTCTGTTCTCTTCCGTATCGGGCATTGTGTCGTTCATATATATCTCGTATCCATAGCCCTCAATTCTACTTCTCAAAGCGGGATGCATGCCCATAAGGGCATCAAGATTTCCTGCGGCAACCAGAACAAAATCGCACGGCACAGGTTCAGTCCTCACCATTGCTCCACTGCTTCTTTCACTCTGTCCAGTAATGGGGAACTTTTTGTCCTGTAAAGCCGTGAGCAATTTCTGCTGGGATTCAATGGTGAGTGTGTTTATTTCGTCAATATAAAGCACACCTTTATGTGCCCTGTGAATGGCCCCCGCCTCAACTCTTTCATGAGCGGGAGTCTCCAAACCACCGCTCTGGAATGGATCATGCCTCACATCACCAAACAATGCCCCAGCATGAGCCCCAGTTGCATCTTCAAAGGGGGCAGTTGTTTTTTCGGAGTTGTCAACAAGTAACTTGGGAATGTTCCTGTCCTCCCTCGGCATGAAGTATCGGGAGAGCATAAGGATCAGGACTGCAGCGATTATGCCCCAGATCAAGTTTTTCACGTCTATGAGAATTGTATAGCCGACGACAAGAAATACCAGCGTGAATATAATGAAATTCCTTGCCTGAGCTTTTTTCATCGCCTCCTCTTTGTAGGCCTCAACGATCTCCCTTCCCTTACCTGCAGGGACAAGTCTGATCTTAGGCTGATTTGGATCTTGAGGATTAGGATAGACGAGTATATCCTCAAGCTCCTCTTTCGGTAGGAGTTCGGCCATCGCCTTGGCCAGCATCGACTTACCAGTTCCAGGTGAGCCGATGAGCATCACGTGTCTTTTCTGAACTGCAGCCTTCTTTATGGCCTCTACTGCATGATCCTGCCCGATAACCTGCTCTATTAATCTATCAGGAACGGATATCTCCTTTGTTGACTCAAATTCCAGTCCTCCAAGGATCTCAACTATTTCATCACTCATTCTTTATCAAATAGGTCAAACGTATTAAAATATCTAACCCAACATTCTGCATCTCCCCAAAAACCACACCTCAAGCTTCAGGCACTTCTTGGCCTCACAGTCAGTTTCAACACATGCAAAGCATGGTGGAAGTCCTGTAACCTCCTCTATTCTGTCCAGCACCGCCTTAAGGTCTAGCTCTTTCTCTTCCTCCCTCTCTTCCTCTGCTCCCGCTGGGATTATCTTGAAGGTCTTGACTCCATCAACAACGACTTCAACCCTTCTTATCAGCCCTTCCTTCTCCAGCTTCCTCAGGATTCTAGAGCATTTGCTACTGTCAATATTCAGCTCCTTCCACAGATCTTTCTGTAGAACAGCCCCCCTCTCTTCAAGTATTTTTAGTATCTCCTCTCTTGTATCCGTTATCTGAAAGTCCGTCATTCTTCTTGTGGTCGAATCAACACAACATTGTTTCCTCTGAGTACTATTTCTCCAAGGCTCCTCACCTTCTCCTCCCCTCTATACTCCATGGCATTTGTGAGATAAAGATTCATGTAGTCATCTACCCCTTCAAGCTTGCCCACCAATTGGTTCTCCTCGCCCTTCATTTCGACCCTTATTATTTTTCCAATCATTGACTTCACCATCTGGTTTGGAAGCACTCTATCACCTCACTGACATGTGCAGAAAAAGTATATAACTACTCATTTTAAAATCTTTCCCAATGATTGTGGTAACGGGAGGAGCGGGCTTCATCGGCAGTCATGTGGTTGACAGACTGATAGAATCCGATGAGATAATAGTTATAGACAACTTTTCGAGCGGGAAGGAGGAATACATCAATGAGGAGGCAAAGGTTGTCAAAGCTGATATTTCTTCTGAAAATATTGTAGATCATATTAAGGATGCAGAGGAAGTATGGCACATAGCAGCAAATCCAGATGTGAGAATTGGAGCGGGGAATCCGGATGAGATATACAGAAATAACGTTCTCGCCACCTACAGGCTTCTTGAGGCTATGCGAAGGGTCAGCGTGAGCAGAATAATATTCACGTCCACCTCCACAGTTTACGGGGAAGCAAAACTCATTCCCACTCCTGAAGATTATCCAACTCATCCGATAAGCATCTACGGAGCTTCAAAGCTCGCATGCGAAGCTTTGATTGAGTCCTACTGCCACACTTTCGACATGCAGGCGTGGATATATAGATTTGCCAATGTAATTGGCAGAAGAAGCACGCACGGGGTTATATACGATTTTATGATGAAACTGAGGAGAAATCCGAAGGAGCTTGAGATTCTCGGAAACGGTGAGCAGAATAAATCCTATATCTACATTAGTGACTGCGTCGATGCTATGTTTGCAGGTCTGAAAGCTAATGAAAGGGTCAACATATTCAACATAGGCAGTGAAGATCAGGTTAAGGTCAGAAGAATTGCGGAGATTGTCTGCGAGGAACTGGATTTGAACCCCAAGTTTCGTTTTACGGGAGGTGACAGAGGGTGGAAAGGAGATGTGCCAGTTATGCTCCTGAGCATTGAAAAGCTAAAAAGAATTGGGTGGAGACCTAAATACAGCAGTGAGGAGGCAGTGAGGATGGCGGTAAGGGATCTGATTGAAGAGCTAAATAAAAAGAACTGAGAAGATAACTGCAAAAATACCCGTCAGGAAAATTCCGTCGAAGGTGCCTGCACCTCCGATGCTCACAACTCCTGAACCTATCCTGTCCAAGTCTTTCATGTGTAGTACGTCTGCACCGAATAGTGCAGAAAGAACACCGGTCGAAAATGCAAGCTTTGGAAGCAAGATTAAGGGTAGATTTACCATAGAGATGACTATAAAGCTGAAGAATGTCGCCGTTAGTGGAGGTATTAGCATAGGAACGACTATTCCCACACCCGGCACAGGTTTGGCAAAGGAGTATATAACGACAGACGTGAGGATAAATACGAAAAGCCAAAGCTCTATGCTCATGTATCTGAGAAGGTCAGATAAAGCCTTCAGGGCGAGAATCGACGGAAAAACGCATCCGCCCAGATTTACTGCAACAATCATCTTTCTCCTTCTTCTGACGGTGTAAATAAATCCAAATACCCTGTATCTTGTTTCGTACTCGATTCCCTCCTTCTCGTAAATAGGAATATTAATTAGACTTCCGAATAAAATCAGGGCAAAAATCGTTAAGGCTGTGTTTCCATCAACCCCGAAAACGATTTGAAAAACAGCAGTTCCCGTGAACACGAACAGAACAAGTAAAAACGGGAGAACTATAAGTAGTATGAAGAGGGGGAGAACTAAAGGCGGAAACAGGTAGTCCCTCATCTAACTCTTCTTCTGTCAACCACTATGAAATCCTTTAGTGACCTCACACACTCGAATGGAATTATGTAAAGCCCTTCCTCCTTTCTGAACTCAGGAACCTCATTCTGAGGCTTCACGAGCAGGTTTACGATGCTTCCGGTCTTGAAGTCAACCGTGATGTTGTAGAGTGTTCCAACAACAGTACCATCTGTAAGGACTACAGATTTTCTGGCCAAACTTCTCGCAGGGACGTACATTTTACCACCGTTTAAATTTTCAATTTAACCCATATAAATTTTTGTCGCTACTTTTTTTCTTGTGTAGTTTCCTAACATTATTTCTTACCACCAAATCGTGCATAACCCTAAACCCTCTTCTGCTGGAATGTTATCAAAAACACCTGATGGGGAAATCCCTAACTACCAAAAGTTTTAAAGTTTTGCTGATACCGATTTTCAAACTCACCTATGGAATGTATAGTCCCAAAAAATTTGACTTTAAATACCCTCCAACAACTAATGGGTTACGGCAGACTGACAGAGAGGAAGGTAAGGTACATTGTAAGGCACAAGAGAAGAGGAAAAACTAACAGAGAGATAGCGTTTGAGATGAGAGTCAGCATCTCAACAGTAAAGCGAGTGTGGT
>JAPDIY010000053.1 GCA_029259335.1 Archaeoglobi archaeon | reverse complement strand
ATATCATCACCATTCTCGGTTTATCCATCAGTTCTTCAATTCTGATGAGTTCGTTGAGTTTTGAAATTCTCTCCCCTCCAACCACACCAGTCTTTATTAACTTTGCGTTAAAGGCAACTGCAAGATGTGCCAAGCATCCATCTTCCGTTTCTCCACTTCTGTGGCTTACCACAATGCCATAGCCTTTATCTTTCGCCAGCTTAACGGCATTTGCAGTACCGCTTAGCGTTCCGTTCTGATTTGGCTTGATCAGGACAGTATTCGCCGCTCCAATTTCAATACCCCTTGCGATCCTCCTTGGATTCGTAACGAAAATGTCATCCCCGCAAACCATGCATTTAACCTGCTTTGTTAACTCTGCAAATCCCTCAAAGTCGTTTTCGTGCAGGGGGTCTTCGATGTAGAGCAGATTGTACTTGTCAGCAAGCTCCGCCATGTAAGCTATCTGCTCCTCTACTGTGAGCTTTCTGTCAGCGTAAATGTATCTCTCCCCATCCCATAGCTCCGTGGCAGCGACATCAATGCCCATTCTGATTTCAGTGCCCAGAGCGTCCTCCACGTTCTGAATAGCTGAGCTGAGGATTTCGAACGCCTGTCCATCAGTTATCTGTGCAGCCCACGCTCCTTCATCACCCTTCGCTGCAAAAATGCTTCTTCTCTTGAACTCCTTCTTCAGCTCCTTGTGCACAGCAGCATTGGCTTTCTGAGCTTCAAAGAAGGTCTTAGCTCCAACAGGTATGACGAGGAATTCCTGAATACTTGTCGAACCCTCTGCATGCCTCCCTCCACCAATGACATTCCCTAAGGGATACGGCAATTCTTTGACAAAAACACCGCCAATGTAGGCGTACAGAGGCATTCCAAGAATTTCAGCCGCCGCTTTGGCTGTTGCAATGCTTGCAGTGATTGCAAAATTTCCACCAATTTTTGAAAAGTTTTCAGTGCCATCAACTTCTCTGAGAGCTTCATCAATGCTCTCCTGATCGAATACGCTCAGACCTATCAAGGCTTTGGAAACTTCCTCCTCAACCTCTTCACATTTATATGGACTGACAACAACAGCTTCCTCACTTCCCGTAGATGCCCCACTCGGCGCCATTGCTCTCGTAACAACATCTCCAGCTATGATTTCGCACTCAACAGTCTCGTTTCCTCTGCTGTCGAAAACGATTCTGTAATGAACGTCCTCAATTATCAAGCTACCACCTCAGAAAAGATCGTACCTTTCAAGCCACACAAACTCATTTCTCCTCCTCCTAACGGTAATGGGAATAACACCTCGTTTGAACTCTTCCATAGCGATATCGAGCGGATCAACTTTATCGGTTTCGATTAAAACAGGGGCTCCCATTGCAATCTGCAACGCCCTCGCACCTATAATTCGTGCTTTCTCAAATCTCGTGTACTCGAACGGAAACTTCACCTTAATAACTATCACCCCTCAAGGCGGGAATGGGGCCGCCGAGATTTGAACTCGGGTCACGGCGTCCCGAACGCCGCAGGATCACCAGGCTACCCCACGGCCCCATGGAACCGGGACAACTCCTTAATTACGGACTTATGAGTTATGAACATTCTCCTGCAGCAGTATCTTTCAATCCCAAGTTCATCTAAGGCTTCCTTTGGAGTCTTACCCTCTTTCAGCTTTTTCTGATACTCTTCATACAGGTGACCGATAACTGAACCGCATGAAAAACATCTGATGGGAAAGTCACTTGCACTTTCTTCTCTAGGCACATCCATTGAGGTCACCTGTATGAGGTCTGCCTTCTCGCTCTCGCACCCCTGCCTCCCTGTATCTTCGGAAGCTTTCTCCTGACGTCATTTACCAGCAGCATTCTGTCGTACTCCAGAAACGCTTTTCGGAGTTCTTCATCACCGCTGAACTCGAGCAGTGCTCTTGCTATCGCTGTTCTTGCAGCCTCGGCCTGAGCCATGAAACCTCCCCCCCATGCTGTAACGTCAATATCAACCTTCTTTGCCAGATCTTTGGCGATTATCAGAGGTTCAAGAATTTTCATTCTGGCAAGTTCTGGCTGATGAATCTCAACGGGAACCTTGTTGATTCTCACTCTACCTACTCCAGGCCTTATTACTGCTCTTGCAGTCGCAGTTTTTCTCTTACCGCTTGTCACAATAATTTTCATCTTAGACACCTCTGAAACCGAGATACCTGCTTACCTCTGCAAGAGTAACATACTTGTCTGTTTTTGAAACTTTCTCAAGCATGGCATCTTCAATCTTTTCGAAATTCATTCCCTTAAGCTCGTCTGGAACCCCCATGAAAACACGGAGGCTTCTGTAAGCTTCCCTGCCACGGGAACTCTTCCATGGGAGCATCCCCCTTACAGTTCTCTTGAAGATTTTTTCAGGATGTCTTGGGAAGTATGGACCTTTCTCCTTGCTTCCCCTGTCATATTTTTCTTTGTACCTCTCGAAAACCATGTACTTCTCCCCCGTAATCACGGCCTTTTCAGCATTCACTACAACAATCTTCTCACCATTAAGCAATCTCTTTGCAATTTTACTCGACAACCTCCCGAGAATGTGCCCAGAAGCATCAATAACCGTGAACTCGTCACCAAGAGTTTTTATAACTCTGCTTACATTTACCGCCATCAGACCACCTCACGCCATTATCCTTACTCCGCTGCCCTTCGGATTTTCTCTGAGAAGCTCGTCTATTCTCATGCACTTTCCTCCTGCCTCAATTATCTTCCTCTTTGCCGTCTCTGAGAAGCTTAGGGCTGCAACCTTAACCGGCTTTGTCACGCTACCACTCCCAAGCACCTTTCCCGGCACAACGACATACTCATCAGCCTTGGCATACTTCTCGATCTTCGAAACATTGACCTCTGCATGCAGCTTTCTAGGCTTCGCTAATCTCTCTGCCACGTCTTTCCAGATTGCGGCATCATTTTTTGCTGATTCACTCAGCAGAACATCAATGAGAGTAACAAGATTTGGATTTGATTTCCTCTTCTGCAACTTCCTGATCTTGCTCATACCCACTACACCTCAACGTAGTTCTGACCGTTACATCACTGAATTTAAATCTTTGCCGCATGTTAATTCTTAATGTTCTTATCTGGTTGAGAAGGGCTAAAAATCCTTTCGCAAAGTACACTTCATGCAGATTGGTGTAATTGGTGCCGGGCAATGTGATGAAGAAACCTACAGAATTGCTTTCAGAGTCGGTCAGCTTATTGCGGAGAAAGGGCATATTTTGATCAATGGTGGACTTGGAGGGGTGATGGAAGCAAGTGCGAGAGGAGCGAAGAGCAGAAACGGACTTGTTGTCGCAATACTGCCCCGTAGAAAGGAAATCTGCAACGAATTCTCGGATATAAGGATTGCAACAGATATGGGGCACGCGAGAAATGTTATAATCGTCCACTCGTCCGATGCTCTGATATCTGTCGGTGGAGGTTACGGGACAGTTTCTGAGATTGCAATTGCGCTTAAAGAAGGTAAAAGAGTTGCATCTATCAACCCTCCGGTTGTTATGGAGGGGATGAGAGTCTTTGAAACCCCTGAGGAAGCAGTTGACTACTGTATTTCCGATTCGTAAAGGTAGCAACTCGGATCTTCTCCCCACAAATCGCCATAGCGATATGCTCTAACCCTAAAGCCACCGCAGACTGTCTTGAATCTGCATCTGCCACACTTACCCCTCAAGTATTCTACCTTGTTCCGCAGCTTCCTTAGAAGTTCATCATCTCCCATCCATATCTCTTCAAAACTACTTTCGAGAATGTTCCCGACTGTGTAATCCCACCAGAACTGGTTGGGATGCACATTACCTCTGTGATCAATGCATGCCAGTCTTATTCCACTGCTGTCCCCTCCCCTGTATTTCAAAAATTCTATGACCTGTTCCGCTTTTTCCTCATCGGTCTGCCTCAGCTTCAAGTAAGTGTAAATGCCATCAGCGGGATTATCGACAGTCATAATTTCTGTTCTTTCCATCTCCGCTTCAGCAATCAGATCATCAATAAGCTTTCTCCTCTCAAGATTGCCTATGTCGTCCTTAAAGTCAGCCCTACCTGAGGGGACAAGGTGGTAAAGGCAGAATCTAGGAATATCATTTTCTCTTGCCAGCTTTATGAGGGGAAATACCTCGCTGTAGTTGTGTCTTGTTACGGTAAATCTTATGCCTGACAGAACGACTTCGCTGGCAATCAGCAATCCTTTAAAGGCTTTCTCAAAAGCTCCCTGCACACCCCTGAACCTGTCGTTTACCGCAATGGTACCATCGAGGCTAACCCCTACATACTCAAAGATTTTCAAATTCTCCGCGATATCTCTGTCAATGAGTGTTCCATTTGTTGAGAGAACTGACTTAATTCCCTTCCTTTTTGCATACTCTGCAATTTCAAAAATGTCGGACCTCAAGAGAGGTTCTCCACCGCTGAAAAGGATCAATGGAACTTTAAAGTCCGATAGCTTGTCAATTACTTCAAAGCACTGCTCTGTTGAAAGCTCAAAGTTGTCCTTCCCCGCTGAAGCGTAGCAGTGGAGACACTTAAGATTACATCTGTTCGTTAAATTCCAGACGACGATGGGATGACAGGATGCTGCAAACTCCTTCAACTTTTTAGGAATGAAACTTGAATCTCCCTCGTAGGTAATATGCCTTGATACCGTTGCCTCGCCTGCAATCAACTTGCTAAGACTGATCATTCGGGGTGACTTGGCTCAACATTTAGAAATAGTTTGTGGAAGTGTGGTATCCCAAATTATATTTACACTTCCTCATCCCACCACCTCCTCACGAACCACATAACTCTCTCAGGAGGGAGCTTGTACCAGAACACATTGATCGGTTCATCCCAGTCCAGGCTTTTGTGAGGTTTAACCTCATTATGCCATCTTACAACAGCCTCAACTGAGCCAAACTTTTCTGCTCTT
>JAPDIY010000079.1 GCA_029259335.1 Archaeoglobi archaeon | reverse complement strand
TTCTTCCAGTCGATTTTTCCTTGACTCTTGTAACGCTGAAGGTTGTCTTTCCAAGCTGCGTTACAATCGTCCTCTCTTCCTTGCTGTGCTTGTGGTAATCGTTTTTTCCGTATCCTTTCTGCATTGAGGAGATCAGAACGCTATCTATTTCCTCCAGAACTCTTCCCAGAATTGCAGCTTCAATTCCCTTTAAAGCAGATGTCAGCTCCTGAATGGGAATCTTTTTATTCTGAATGTCTATTGTTAGCCGTAGTGGGATTTCTATTTGCAGCTGCATGGGTGGGGTTGAATCCCTGCCCTTTTTAATTTCCAGGGGAGATGTAACAGCACCAAACTTTGAAGTACCAAGTACCATGTTCTGCATCTTCCACGTCTAGGGTTATCTTTCCGTCAATTTTGCCATCGTCTGCATCATGAAACGGTCCATACATATCACCCATTAGGTGAGTAAATCGTCAGTGTTAAGCTGTTGGATGGATTGTTCCAAACTAAGTAAAACACTAAAGCTCGACGACGATATATACTTGCAATACCAGTCCGTCTCTCCTTGAGTTATCGTGTCATAAACTGTTTGAATTGAGATCTTCTTAGCACTCACTACTGGCGTGAACATTAGTGGTCAAAAGATTTTTATGTAATTATGTTCAAATGTGCTCAAATGTAAGGAAGAGTGGTAGAATGAAACGAGCTAGGTTATTAATAGAGGTGCTTCTAGTTTTGGTAATCGTAGGAGCTGTCGTAAATCCAGTTACAGCTACAACCAATAAGCAAACAATTTCCCCGAGTAACCAGATAGACAGAGCTATTACCAAATGTATAAAAACTGGTAGTTGCTCAATAGGGTGGTATACTCCTGACAAGAAACAAGTAGTTGCTAATCTTGAAAAATCTTTAAGCGAAAAAAAGAGAATTCAAATAACGTCAATCGATCACTCTGGAAGTGATAGCAGTTCAAAAAAGGCTTACGTTTCCGTGGGTAGTGGGGGGTATATGCACCTAGATTCAAAGCTTTATGCCGCCTGGCACTTAGATAATCCGCTTTCAAAAGATGAAGTAACTGTCAGCAATACACACACAAATGCATGGTGGGGTGGATCCAATCCATGGAATGCTGACGAAATAGACTGTACTTCTTCCCTTAAATTCTCTGGAATCTCTATCTCAGTGTCCGTTAGCTATCCCCCTGGTGCTACTGTTAGTCCTAACGGAGATACCGTGACGTACAGCCATTCGTGGCATAATGTGTGGGACGCTGCAATATACTGGGATAATGTGTACGCAGAAGGGACATGGATATACCAAGTCACTCAAAAAGACACAGCAGGTTTCGTATTCGGATCGGAGGCTCATGTGCTTTCAGATCAACTTGATGTCACTTGGTATCATTAAAAGTTTTTTATTTATTAATTTTTATTATATCGAGAAGAGGGGGTATAAGATGACTTTACGAAACATATTGCTAATATTAGCTGTGATAGCGTTGATATTTTCAGGGTGTCTAACGAATAATGTTGTGAAGAAGCAATACAATGCTGAATTTGTGGGTAATAAGACATGGGTAAACAACACAATTAAAGCCCTAAAGGTTTGCAGATTTCTGACCCTCAAACCTTTAAAGCCATCCCTTTACGCCACCTATCATTATCTATCTGCACTATCATTGTTTAACAGGATACCAGATGTTGAAAAAACTCTCAAATATCTTCAAGAGGAGAATTCAAAGCTATTTGAAGAGCCAAATTTACCACTAAACGAGATAGTAAAAATCTACTATGGTGTTGAATCGATGCGGATCTTAAACTCTACACCTGCTCATAAAAACGAACTTATACTAAAGATATTGCAAAGAAAAAATAGCGATGGAAGTTCTGGATCTGGAAACAAACTTGCGTATACATATTATGCCGTTAAATCTCTCATTGATCTAGGTTACCATAATAATTTTAGAAAAAAAACTAAACAATACGTATTAAATCAATTTAATTCTTTAGTTAATAATATTTCATGTAGTCAAGATATTATAAATAAGAGTAATGAATTTTATCTCATTTTTAAATTGTCCAAACTACTTGATATAAATTTAAGAGAACTACCAACATATCAAAAGTTTGTAAGTTATCTAAACGGCACTAAGGAAGATATCAAAAGATGCCAAACGCTGATGTGCTACAGAAACATTGCCTATCTCCTAAGGGTAAATGGCATGTTAGATAAAAATATTCAAAAGGATATTCTTAACTTTTTGAACAAGAGTCTGCTATCCGATGGAGGATACTCATTATTTAGCGATTATGGCGAACCACACGGAACTCATCTTGCATTTGAAATATACAAGCTTATTGGAGCGGTGCCTCCAAAATCAGCTTTTGATTTCATACGTTTTCATGAATCTCCTCTCGGAGGCTTTGCTTTAGACTCAAACATAAGAGCATCTCTTTGTAGCATTGCAAGTAGCGTCTACATTGCCAAATCCTTAGGCGTACCTGCCAAAGAATATAGAAAATTTGTAGAACCCTACATTCGTAAGTATTTGCAATCCACCAACTATGGGAAAATAGAAAGTTGTACAGCTATGGTTGCAGACATGGACTGCCTTTTTGAGGTTGCCAAAAATGGTGGCTGTAGACTTAGTTCGAAGGACATTAAACACATTCGAGAAACGGTAATCGAATGCTTAAATAAAACAAATTGGATTCAGGACCTGATGAGTATTTATAAAATGGTGAGATTATGCAATCGACTTAATATAACTCCTGACAAGTCAACGAAAGATCTTATTATTCAGAAAATATTGTCCATTCAAAAAGCGGATGGTTCATTTGGGGAAAGACTGGATTACACTGTGTATTCGGTACTAACTCTCCGTGAATTAGGATACAGGTATAACAACCCTAAAACTGTCGAATTTATCCGTAATTGTCAACTTCCAGATGGTGGATTCTCATTCAGAATGGGTGACCAAGCAACGGCAAATATATACTCAACATACCTCGCAGTTAAGGGTCTTTACGCTATGAACAGTACACCTAAAAATGTAACTTCTTTACTGAATTGGCTTAAGAAATGTGAGTGTCCATTGGGTGGCATGTCTCTAAGACCTTATTCTGATGAAGTCGATGAAAGCACTACGTATTGGGGGTTGAAAACTCTTGAAATACTTAACAAGGGGGTGATGAAATGAAAGGCATGAAGCTTCAGCTCTTTGGACTTGCCCTATTGGTTTTCTCCCTTATTCGTCTAGAGACTATATCATTAGGGCAATTTTTGCTGTGCTTGTTTGGGCTAATACTTTCGCTTGCAGGTTTGATGCTAAGAGATACTTGAAATAGTTCACATTTTAAGTATTTAATAGTTAATTTTTTAATATTAATTTACAATTTTTACTAAATTTTCTGACATAACTTACAAATTATATTTTTAATAATGTTTTGTTAAGTGTATATTATTCTCAAGATATGGTCAAAAATATTTATGGGATTATGTTCAAATGTAGGGAGAGGTGGTAGAATGAAAAGTTTGGAAAGGATTGATGTGTTCATTACTAGTGTTAGCTTTGCTTAGCTGTGTGATGGAAACTGCACTGGGTGAAATTATGGAGACACAGATACCCAATAAATCAGCTAACTCACCAAACGATAAGAATAAACGTTACTACTACTGATACCAGAAAGATGTCCAAAGGACGAGGCAAAGAAGAAATTCGAACAAGTTATTAAAGAATCAGAAGAGCAATATAGGAAAGCAATGATACAGATAGAACAACGTAAATTAAAATGGGAGAATTTAAACGATATCGAAATAAACGTGATACCGACTGGATATTATCATTCTGATCCTTCTGCTGACGGTGGTGAAGCTGATCATGGCGGCGCTGGTGTTGGAGCTAGTGATGCTTGGATAAAAGGTAACGAAATCCATGTTTGGTCGAGAGCTGAAGGTCCCTATAGTAGTTATTGGGCACATGGGAGGGTCTGGGATAGGTTTACGTATACCGCAGATGATCACTGGTGTAAAATAGTAATTCGCTATCATTTAAGAGGAAGGCTATTATCTCTTGGAGGCAGCAATGGTATAGATATTTACTTAAGACTATACGATGTAACAGACAATAAGGAAATAGATAATAGATAAAAAGCTTATATTTAGCAATGATGGCAATGCATACTATGATAATGTTTCACTTAGCGGACATATGTATGCTTACCTCAAAAAAGGACATACATATGATGTTGAATTGATAGCAGAGACTAAAGCATCTGCATGGTGGACATCAGGCGCGTTGTCAGATTTTGGATACTGGGAGTTCGATGGAGACTGGAGATGGGTTCTATGGGATTACGTTGAGGTATACTGGGAGTGATTAGAATGAACAATGTAGATAAAAATTACATTATTATTATAATTTTTTGTATTCTTTTTTTATCATATATTTCTTATAATGGTTGTAACATTTACAAGATCTTTAGAAAAAGAATATCAAAGAACGAGAAGCCTAACGCCTCCAAAACCAAAGGAGCGATTAGAAACGTTACAAAAGGTTAAGGAAGCAGATTTTTATACCGGGATAACTTTCATTCCAGTTTTACCTTTTATTTCAGATTCAGCTGAGCAAATAGAAGAAATGGTGAAAACAGCAAAAGAATTTGGAGCGGACTATGTTTTTGTTGGTGCCTTAACCTTATACGGAATTGGAAAAGAACTTTACTACAAAACTCTTGAGAAACATTTTCCAGAATTGTTATCAAAGTACAAACAACTCTTTAGAATACTTAATCAGCCAAGTAAGGAGTATCGGCTAAGACTTGAAAAGAAAGCAAAGGAATTTTGTGGAAAATATGGGATAAGGTATAAGATTTGGTGATTAAACTGGAGAAAGAGGAGATAAGGGAATAGCACGCTTGCTTTATGAATTAATGAAGAAAAATGAGTTGACCGAGTTTAGAGACCTCTTTTAAAGAACTTGGAAAAGGAAAGAACTTGTGATTTCCTAAAATTATTTCCTGCCATCGAACCACCTCCAGCAGTAACCCAATACTCTCTCAGGTGGGAGCTTTCTCAAAAATGCTTGATAAGGTGTCTCTAACTCCTCCAGATTGAGACTCATGTGAGGTCTTTTGCAATTATACCACTCTACAAACTCATCCAGAGTTTCAAAGTATCTGGCTTTATCTTCAAGAGTCCCGTAGAATCTCTCGATCTTACCATTCGTTTG
>JAPDIY010000063.1 GCA_029259335.1 Archaeoglobi archaeon | reverse complement strand
CTTGGCCTTCCCCTTCGTCACCTTGGCCATGGTAAAGGTTTTGTGGGAGAATATTTAACTCTTCCCATGCTGTACAGGGGTGTACTTGTAACCCCTGAGGGGGAGAGCTATGGCCACTTAGTTGTCGAAGAAATGGTGTTTGAGGAGAGCAGAGTCGATAAGGCCGATTTTGTAATCACTCTCACCTTTTTCAACGCCCACACCCATCTCGGTGATGCCGCGCTGAAGGAAGCTCCGTATGTCGATCTCCTATCACTCGTAGGGCCTGGCGGGTTCAAGCACAGAATGCTTTCCGAGAGGGGCGTGTCTGAATTACGCACTGCGGTTATTGCAGAGGTTGAGCGAAGTAGAGGTGAGGGCACATCGCACTTCCTCGATTTCAGGGAGGGGGGAAGGGAGGGAATTGCTGTAACGTCCGGAATAGATGGGGTTCTGACTCTGGCAAGACCTGAAAGTGTCGAGGAAGCTGAAGGCTTGGACGTTTACGGCTTTGCCTACAGCAGTGTTCGCGACCACGATTCAGAGCTGATAGAGGGTGTCAGGGAGGTGGCCAGAAGGAAAAAGATGAGGTTCGCCATACATGCCGGGGAAAAAGACTGTGACGATGTCGATGCTGCAATTGCCCTTGAACCGGACTTGATAGTGCACATGAACATGTGTCCCGAAAAAATAGAGCAGATCATTGACTGTGAGATCCCTATTGCAAGCTGTTTGAGGAGCAATGCCTTCTTCGACCTGCTCAACGTTAAAAGCTACCGAATCCTCAAGGACTACGAGCTCTGGCTCCTCGGCACTGACAATGCGATGATCTCCACAGCATCAATGCTGGATGAAATGCACTTCGCCTCCTACATACTCCACGATGATGCCGCCGTTCTGAGGGCTGCAACTGCCGGATACAGCATATTTGATATCGAACCCGGTTACGTTGTTTTCAGCAGAGATTACAGCTTCAAAAACACTGAGAACTTCACATCTACCCTCGTCAGAAGGGCCAGTGCAAGGGACATTGTCGATGTCATCCTACCTTAAACGCCTGTACTTGCCTGCCCTTCTTAGAGCCTCTTCTTTTGCATCCTTGCTTTCAAAATGAAGATCCACGCAGTGCTGGGGTGTCAAGCCGACTTTATCCCTGACCTTCCTCATAACCTCCACTTCCTCCCCCTTCTTCACCTTACCGGAAAAGATGAGCAGATCGACGTCATTGGCCTTCTCAATTTCGTCTCTGGCAACGCTTCCAACGAGATAGATCTCGCTGTCCTCGTACTGCCTTCCCAACTCCCTCACAACGTCATTAATCCACGTGTGCCAGTTCCTGATGTTCTTTTCCCTGTTTTCCAGCTTTCTGTCAATGTACTCCCGTATCGCCCTCCCAGTGAACTTCCTGTAGCCCAGCTCAAGTGCAAAGGACAATGCGATCAGCATGAACATTATGGTAAGGGCGTTTACGTTTGTTTCCATCATCCTGTAAGAGAGGACGAGAAACGCAGTCAGTGTGAGTACTGTGCCTGCAGCAGATATTTCGGGTCTTATTCTCAGGCTGTTTCGCAACCTGTAAGCTGCAAAGTTTACTGCTGAGAATATGAGCAAGAACCCACCACTGCCTGCAGTGGCTATCGCATCGAGGCTGGCAAAACTGGACATGAGTATGGCCAGAAACGATACTATCACCAGCCCCTCGTACGCCTGCCTCCATATTCTCCTTTCCAACACCTCTGGCAGCTGCCCAAACCTGGCGACCATGTAGCTGACCCTTGCTGTACCATAAACGGTGGCGTTTATTGCAGAACTTGTTGATGCAAGGGCTGCAAGCGTGACGAACCAGAATCCTATCTCCCCCAAAGACGGTTCGGCGGCAATGGCCAAAGCGTAGTCCCTTGCCTCCACAATTTTGTCGTAGGGAAGGGTGCCAACGGTTACAGTGGCTATTGCCACGTAGATGGCAATCACAAGGATGACGGAGGCATAAAACGCCTTTGGAAGGATCTTTGGGTTTTCAACATCCGCGGCTGAGTTCGATATTAGCTCAAAACCCTCGTATGCTAAGAAGATTATCATGCCACCAGCAACTACGTTAACGGGCTCAGCCCAGTGTGCCGGGCTTAGTCTTTCAGGGTTGAGGTAAGCAACACCCGCCCCAGCCACGACTAACAGCACCAGCAACTTAAAGGTGACGAGAATGTCCTCCGTCCTTCCACTAACCACCGCGCCAAGAGCGTTGAGCACGGTAAACAGCACAATCACTGCAACCGTAAAAACAACCCTCATCTCTTCAAAACCCAAAGCGTTGGCAGCATAGCTTCCAAAGGCGTAGGCATACAGTGAGATCATCACAACGTAGCTGGCCAAAAGCAAGACGTTGAGACCGCCGGAAAAAATGCCCGTACCGTAGGCCCTTGTAATAAACTCTATTGTCCCTCCTTCGCTCGGATACCTCACGGTGAGCTTGGCGTAGGAATAGGCTGTGGTGAGGGCAACAATTCCAGCAAAAAAGAAGGCCAGTGGGGCAGAACTCTTTGCAAGCTGGACGCTGAGTCCAAGCACTGCAAAAATTCCCCCACCGATCATTCCCCCAACGCCAATGTTAAATGCCTCCCAGAAACCTATTTTCTTACGCACAAGAAAAATAGAAAGACGCTTAAATAACTTTATTCTTCACCGTAGGCAGATTCGTAAACAAGCTCGATGATGTCCTTCACCACAATCTGCTTATCGAGCTTCTCAGTCTTCACTCCATCTTCGAGCATAAGCAGACAGAAGGGGCATGCAACTGCCAGCACGTTGGCTCCGGTTTCAGCAGCCTCCTCGGCTCTAACTCTGGCTGGCTGAATCTCTCCCGGATAGTCCCCAACTATGTTTCCAGCCCCACCACCGCAGCAGAGGGACATTCTCCTGTTGTTCTTCATCTCAACAAGCTCGACACCCGGAATGAGCTTCAGAACTTCTCTGGGAAGATCGTAGATCCCGTTGTACCTTCCAAGGTAGCAGGAGTCGTGGTAAGTTACCGTCACGTCGAGGGAGTTCTTCAGCTCAAGCTTCCCGCTCTTTATCGCATCCCTCAGGATCTCAAGGAAGAGCTTTACCTCATACCCCTCATACCAGTTCTTGAACGCATTGAAGCAGTGTGGAGAGTGCGTGAAAAGTTTCTGAACGCCATACTTGTCGAAGGTTTTCATGTTCTCCTCTGCCAGAAGCTCGAAAAGCCCCTCCTCTCCAGCCCTCCTGACGTCGTTGCCGCAGCAACCCTCTTCTCTACCAAGAACTGCAAAGTTTATACCAAGATCGTTGAGAATTCTCGCCATTTTTAGCGTTACAGCGATGTTTCTGTTCTCAAAGCTGTGGGCGCAGCCGACAAACCACAGCCACTCGAACTCCGGGTTGTCTTTGACCTTCGGCACATCAGCCTCGCATTTCTTCATCCAGTCTTCCCTTTTGAACTTCCCTATCCCCCACGGGTTCCTCTGCTTCGTTATGTTCTGGAAGAAGTCTCTGATGTAAGGTGGTGTTTTTCCACTCTCCACAAGCACCTTTTTGACTGAGAGCATAACTTCACTGGGCTTCGCATCCCTTGGGCAGAACTCCGTGCAGAGATTACAGGAAAGGCACAGCCACGCTTCATCGAGGTTCTCGATTACCTCCTCAACTCCATACCTGGTGTAGAGCACGACCTTTCTCGGAAAGCTTGCATCTGTTGTGGAGACAGGACATATGCCCGTGCATGTCCCACACTGGTAGCACTTTACTGCCTCCCCAGCACCAAACTCTTTCAAAATTTCAAAATACTCAGGATTTATCGTAATCATTTTATCGTCCTCCGTTTACTCATAAACTCCCCTTCACTGATTTAAAAGCATTTCTAAACTTGATTTTCTCAGTAGAAACGTGAATACAAAAAGTAGAAAATTAAGCAGATTTTTTGAGTTCCTCGTCCCTTAACACTCTTCTCAGTATCTTCCCCACCGCAGATTTTGGCAATTCATCTCTGAACTCAACAATTCTCGGCACCTTGTAGGCAGCAAGCCTCTCCTTGCAGAACTTTATGATATCGTCTTCACTCACCTTGCCCTTGTACTCAGGTTTGAGAACGATGAAGGCCTTTACCGTCTCACCCCTGTATGGATCTGGCACACCAACCACCGCAGCCTCAAGAACAGCCGGGTGTTCATACAACACTTCCTCAACCTCTCTCGGATAGATGTTGTAGCCTCCAGCTATTATCATATCCTTCTTCCTGTCAACGATGTAGAAGTAACCATCCTCGTCCATCTTTGCCATATCTCCCGTCAGCAACCAGCCATTGACAAGTACCTTCTTCGTTTCCTCCTCCATCTTCCAGTATCCCTTCATCACCTGCGGACCTTTCACTGCAAGTTCTCCAACCTCTCCAATCGGCAGAATTTTACCCTCATTATCTACAACCACCGCATAAGTGTCTGGAAATGGAATTCCGATGCTTCCCTCCTTGTTCACTCCGTAAAGTGGGTTTGCATGCGTGACAGGCGAGGTTTCACTCAAACCATAGCCCTCAACGAGCTTACCTCCCGTAACCCTCTCAAATTCCCTCTTAACTTCAATCGGTAGAGGAGCAGCACCGCTGATGCACGCTTTGATTGAGCTGAGATCGTACTTCTTCAAATCGGGATGATTCAGTATTGCGTTGTACATCGTAGGAACACCGCAGAAAATGCTGACCTTGTACTTCTGTATGCTTTCGAGAATTCTTTTTATATCTCTCGGATCCGGAACGAGGATAATGGTGGCTCCAAAAGCAATCGGAGCATTCAGCGAGGTCGTCATCCCGTAACTGTGGAAGTAAGGCAGAACTCCTATAAATACATCATTTTCCTCATCCTTATCTGGCAGCCATTCAAGAACCTGATAGGCGTTGGCAACAAGATTGTAGTGTGTGGACATCACAGCTTTCGGCACACCTGTAGTTCCTCCAGTATAGAGGAATATAGCTACATCTTCCTTGGGGTTAATTTCAGGCCTCTTTTTTGAAGGGGCAGCTTTCAGAACATCCTTCCAGTAAACGACCTCCTTTCTTTTATCTACGTTTACCTTCTCTTTTTTGAGCGGATACAAAAAGTTTAGCGGGAATGGAAGAAAATCTTCAATTTTACAGATTACAGCTTTCTTTATCTTCCCCTCATTAATCAGATTCCTGATTCTCGGATATATCATCTCTACGAAGAAGCCGTACTCTGCCTCGCTGTTTTCGAGAATGTACCTTATCTCCCTCTCCGTATAAAGCGGATTGCACTGCACAACAGTCGCTCCTGTCTTGAGTATTCCGTAGTAAGCAGCAACGTAGTGGGGCGTGTTGGGCAAATCAACGATAACCTTACTCCCCTTTCCAACTCCAAGCTCGTATAGAAAGCCCGCAACTCTATCACTCATTTCATCAAGCTGTTTGTAGGTTATTTTCTTCCCAAAAAATACAAGAGCTACCTTATCGGGATGTCTGCTGACTGAGTTCTCAAGAAGCTTGTACAGAGGTACTTCAGGATAGTCTACATGGTCTCTAACGCCTTCATCGTAGAA
>JAPDIY010000001.1 GCA_029259335.1 Archaeoglobi archaeon | reverse complement strand
TCCGAGGGGAGATACGAGGTTAGAGCCAAACGATAGACTGCTGGTTTTTGCGAAATGGGACGAAATAGAGAAGATAGAGGAGACGTTTGAATGAACATTAGGCTCGTTCTTAATCTTCTGGGAAAACTGCTCTCAATGTTTTCCCTCTCCTTCACACTCCCCATTATCGCTGCTTTTATTTATGGAGAATCTGCTATCCCTTTCGTTCTGGCTGCCGGCCTTTCTCTCTCATCTGGACTTTTCTTGAGCAAAGCCTTCAAAACAGAGGAAGAATTCGAGTCTTTGAGGCATAAGGAAAGCTTCGCAATTGTCGCCCTGATCTGGCTTTTGATGTCAGTGTTTGGGGCAGTACCCTACATTATCCACCACATATCCCCTGTTGACGCCTTCTTTGAGTCAATGTCCGGATTCACAACCACCGGTGCATCAGTTCTGACTCCTGAGGAGCTTCCGAAGTCCCTGCTGCTGTGGAGGAGCATGACTCAGTGGATCGGAGGAATGGGCATCATTGTCCTCTTTCTCGCGATTTTTCCCAACGTTGCAAGGAGGAGTGCTGTCCTCTTTCAGGCAGAGTATCCGGGTGTGACACTGTCCAAAATCAAGCCCAGAATCAGGGATACTGCATCATCTCTCTACAAGGTCTACCTCACCCTGACAGTTCTCGAAATCGCCGCCCTTTACCTTCTTGGCCTCTCTCTCTTCGACGCTGTAAACCATACCTTCACGACCCTCTCCACAGGTGGCTACTCGACTCACTCTGAAAGCATTGCTTACTTCTCCAATCCCTACGTGGAGGGCGTAATCGCCTTGTTTGCGTTCCTCGGTGGGATGAACTTTGCACTGATATACTTTGCCTTCAGAGGAAACTTTACTTTGCTGAAAAATTCCGAATTCAGAGCGTATGTTGTATTTCTGGCTATCGCCTCCTTAGCTCTCACGATTCTCAACATTGACAAATACAGCATCTTTGACTCGCTTCGCTTCTCCATGTTTCAGTCCATTTCCATTATGACTACCACTGGCTTCACAACGGCAGACTTCGATACATGGAGCGATTCAGCCAAGCTCATCCTCCTCACGCTAATGTTCATTGGGGGCTCAAGCGGGTCAACTGGTGGAGGAATAAAGGTTGTGAGGATTTATCTGCTCATAAAGTACTCAATTCAGCAGATACTGAGGGCTGCTGAGCCGAGAACGATCAGGGCTGTCAAGTTTGAGGGGAGGGCAATAAAAAAGGAAGTTCTTGATGACATTGCAGCCTTCTTCATCCTCTACATTTTCATCTTCGCCCTCTCCTCCCTTATTGTGTCTCTCTTCGGCTACGATGTCGTAACTTCGATCTCGGCCACAGCAGCAACACTCGGCAATGTTGGTCCGGGAATGGGATTGGCTGGAGCATCCGAGAACTACGTAGCCTTTCCTTCGTGTATCAAGCTGCTGCTATCCATGAACATGTGGATTGGCAGACTTGAGATATTCACGGTGGTCTCTCTCTTCATCCCCTCATTCTGGAGAGAAAGGTGGTAATAGCTTCCTCCTCTTTCATCGCCCTCTGTTCCTGTGTCGTCATATCCTTAACCGTCACCACACCCTTCTCAATCTCTTCGGGGCCGATAATGACGGCATAATCTGCACTGATTTCGCTTGCAAAACTCATCTGCTTCTTTACACTTCTTTCCATGACGTCAACAACCACTCTTAACCCCCTCTCCCTGATTCTGTCTGCAATCCTAAAAGCGTGGCTTTCGAGCCCTTTGAAGGAGATTACGGCAACAGTTGTCCTCTTCTTCACTTTAGCATCGCAAACCTCACAGACCCTGTCGAATCCTATCGCGAAACCTGTTGACGGTGTTTTTGGTCCTCCGAAGAGCGATGAGAGCTCATAACTACCTCCACCGCACACCTGTTTCTGTGCTCCAAGCCCTTCAGCATAGCACTCGAAAACAACTCCAGTGTAGTAGTCAAGTCCCCTCGCTATTCCGAGGTTCAGCTCGAACTCAACTCCAAGCTCACGCAAAATTCTGGAAAGATTTTCGAGATGAGTAAAATCGAATGAAATTAGCTTCTTTGCCTCTTCTATTACACCCTCATCACCCTTCATATCAATTATGCTCAGCACTTTTTCCCTCAAATCCTGCTCAACCCTTATCTCATCCATGTAACCCAGAAGCCCCTCTTTATCTCCCTTATCTATCAGTCTCATAACCTTTGACGCCCTCTCAGTACCAAGTGAGCTAAGAATTGATCTCAGAATACCTACATGCCCTATCTGAAGTTCGAATTTTATCCCCAGACTGTCAAGGATTCTGTAGGCAAGATTTATAACCTCCGCATCAGCGAGATAGGAGTCTGAGCCTATAAGCTCAACACCAAACTGCCAGAACTCCCTGTATCTCCCCTTCTGTGGCCTCTCGTACCTGAAACAGTTGGCGAAGTAGTAAAACCTAAGCGGGCGGGGCATGACGCTGCACTCGTTCACGAACATTCTCATAACCGGCGCAGTCAGTTCTGGGCGTAAGGCAAGCTTTCTACCTGATTTGTCGGCAAAAACGTACATCTCATCCACTATACCTTCTCCAGACTTTAGGGTGAAAAGTTCAAGATGCTCAAATGTGGGGGTTGCAATCTCCCTATACCCAAAACTTTCTGCAATCTCTCTCATCCTTCTCTCCACTTCCCTTCTCCTCTCCATCTCCTCTGGCAGAAAATCCCTCGTCCCTCTTGGCCTCTCGATTTTCACGTTTGATGCTCCATTCCGGAATATAAAAAGTTTAACGAAAAGCTGTTCCAGCTTTGGATACCTCAAAGGATATAAGCACTTGAGTGAAGACAGTCCAAAACTCAGGGAGGGATGATATGAAGATAGCAGTAGCCTCAAATTTACACGGAAATTTGCTAGCCCTTTCAGCGATGCTGGAGAGGGTGGAAAAGCTTAAGGAGAACATTGAGAAAGTTTACGTGCTCGGGATATTCGGATTCTTTCCGTACGCGAGAGAAGTTTACGAACTCATCTCCGGAAGTGGAGATTATATAAAAGCAATCCGCGGTATTTATGACCACGCAGTAGCGAGGTATTCGGAGGAGAAAGAGAATCTCAGCGAAGAATTTTCAGAAGTTGAACTTAAAGCTGTGGAGTGGAGCTATGAAAATCTTAGCAGAGAAGGTAGAAAATGGCTCAGAAACTACGTTCCGACATTTGTAGCGGAAAAATTTGGAGACAACGAGTTCTTCATGTGCTACGGAAGCCCATTTGACCTCCTGAAAGGTGAGGTTTTGCCAAATCAGCCATCCACGTACTATGAAACGATCCTTTCACCGATAAGAAAGTACGAGATGCTCGTTGTTGCTGGAAGCGAGAGGTTTGTGGCAGAAACGAAGTATGGCAAAGTGGTCTGTCCAGGAGCAGTTGGGTACTACAAGCGAGAAGAGAAGCCGAGTTTTGCAGTGATAGACACACGAAATCTGGACGTTTACTTCGAAGACATAGATTTCAAGAGGAGCGAGGTTGAGGAAAGAATAAAAGCTGAAAAACTTCCGGAAAAGTTTGTAAGCTTTCTGTATCACGGAAAGCTTTGATCGCCTGTAAGAACTCCCCCATATCCAACGTAAAAGGTCCTATCTGGCGATAGGGCTTTTATTACTTCTTTTCTATGAGTAACAGCTATAAGCGTTATTCCCGCATTTCTGGCAAGTTCGGAGATCTTTCTTGCAACTCTCATCGCTGTAACATCATCAAGATGGGCTGCAAACTCGTCAATTAGCATCAAGCTCGGTTTTTGCGCAAGACACAACGCGAGCTTGAACCTCTCCCTCTGTCCGGTCGAGAGCTCGTTGAATCTGGCTCTGTAAAGCACAGCATCGCTAATCCCACACTTGTTCAGAATTTCCACAGCAACGTAAATGTTCCCACACACCTCGTAAACCTGCTCGATAAGGCTTTTGTCGCTTATCTCCGGCTCGATTTCCGCTGGGATTATCGCGACAATTTTATCCGCCTCGACCTCAACCATGCCTTCACTCGGCTTTTCAGTACCCATTATCAGCCTCAGCAGTGTCGTTTTTCCGGCACCGCTTGCCCCAACTACTGCTATGATCTCTCCGGGCTTAACTTCAAATGAGACGTCCCTGAACACATACCTCTCAACAACCCTCTGCTTCACTCCGAAGGACTCAAGAACGAATCTTACCTCTCCCGCAACCTTATCCAGATCAAGCACAGTACTGAATACCTTTGACGCGCCACTAAATCTCAGCTTCTTCAATTTTTCAACGTTGCCATACCTCGATATACACAGCTTCCCACCATGCTCTTTTGCAATTTCATCAGTCTCAAGGAACTTCCTTATCATCTCCTCCGCCATCTCTGTTAGAGGTCTATACAGTACAGGTTTTCCGCTGGCAGTGTCCCAGACGTAGAAGAATCCTGCCTTTTCAAAGAACGGATTAAATCGAGCCATCTGGGCTATGACTTCAATAAGATGTTTTTTCATCCTCATTTCCGGAACTCTGCGTTTTGCAATCCACTCAACAGCCGTTTTTACCGCTGCAATCCCTATACCATCCGCTCTGTAGTCCGGGTGAACAACAACCCTCGCGATACGGGAAGCTGCTGAGTTGCAGCGCTTCATTGCTACTTTGCTCGCCCTTTCCCAGAGCTTGTGTCTCGCAATCTTCAAACTGTTCTCCGATCTCAGCTCTTTAAAGAGACTCTTCATCTCCTCCTCCGGACTGAAGATATTTTCAAACCATTCTCTGGGGAAAACCTGCTCACGTATATTCTTCCTGATCTCTCCATTAATTTTCCTGTGCATTAGCGGAACCGGTGGATCTACACGGACGTACGCTATCACTTCAGGCTCGTAGGGCTGTCTGTCCTTCAACTCAAAAACGATAAAGCGAGATGCTGGTGTGGAACCCTTGATCTCCACAATGTGCACCTCACCACCGCAATCGCACTTCGGTTTTATGTTAGACTCAACGAGCGTTCCGCACTCCTCACACTGCCATAAAGCTACTCTGCTTTTCTGACTCGCATAATGGTACTGCTCCAGCTCTGCTATGGACTCAAAATCCTTCTCGTAGATAGCTTCTCTGGCCAGAATTTTGTACCTGTAAACTTCTCTGCCGAAGCTCAATCGTGGTAGTTCAAACTCCTTATGGAATGCATCCCAGACCTTTATTTTTGCATTTCCATAGATTTTATACAGATCATAGTCGTCGAAAAAGAGAGTTTTCTTTCCAAAAACATCCTTGGGCTTCTCCTTTATCCTGATCTCAACTTTATCACCTTCAAAGAGCCATGAAGCTATGCTTCCAGTTGTGTAAAGAACAAGTCCATTATCGAGTTCGATCGTACCAAACCACTTCCGGAAAGTGCTGGTGGAAACGACTTCATGAATCATAACAGAAATAAATTCAACTATTTACAAATTTTCTGTGAGAGGTCTGATAGTTAAAGAGCCGTATGCCTCCATGATTGTCAAAGGAGATAAGAAGTGGGAGATAAGGCGTAGAAAAACGAATATCAGAGGAAAGGTGTATATAATCTCCAACGGCGAAATAATAGGCTCTGCCGAGCTTGTGGACGTTATCGGCCCTTTCAGCGTTGAAGACCTGATGGAACTCAAGGAAATGCACAAAGCGGATGAGAAGTTTCTTCGTGAATATGCGAGAGGTGAAAGGCTCTTTGCATGGGTTTTTGAGAATCCGAAGGAGTTCGAGGAGAAGAGGAAGGTGAAGGTACCAAGAGGTGCTCAGGTCTGGATAAGGGTTGATGACAGTCTTTTTATGGTTAAGTGCATAACGTATTAAACTTATCTTCCAAAAACTTCTCAATCCAGCTCTTTGCAAAGGATATTGACCCCGTTAACTTTTTGAAAGCCTTAGCAACTATCTTCTTTAGCTCTTCCACA
>JAPDIY010000101.1 GCA_029259335.1 Archaeoglobi archaeon | reverse complement strand
ATCTGGGGGGAGCCGCCGCCGTGCAGTCCCGCGACCTGCATGAGGCCCGCTATCTCCGAACCCAGTGCGGTTTCTATCATTCGGAAGCATCTGTGAATGTTTTCCGCGGGTATCTCCGGGTTCCTCATTATGTATTTGTGTACGAGTTTTCCCGTTTCCTCGTTGTAGAAGTCCCCTTCCAGCGGTAGGGTTACGGACAATCCTCCCGCGAGGTCCGCCAGTATCTTGTACTCGTTGTATATCTCCTCGCCAGCGAGCCTCCTGCCAGCGTTTGTAAGAACCTCGTCTGGTATGTATGTTCCCGAAGGTGATCTTTCAGCTCTGTAGGCGCTTGCCTGCCCCGCGGCGAACACGAGTTCTGCAGTGCCTATAAGGTGGGACAGCTTCTCCCTAACGTGCTTCTCTCTCTCGATCCCGTTGTACTCCGCCACAAGAGCCGCCATGCTAGCCAGGACCTCGGATACGGCTGGTTTGCAACCTGTGTACGAGTGCCTGTGGTAGTGGGCGAAGAGCAGGGCTAGGAAACCCGCGTAGGGCGTGACCCTAGGGTCGTCCTTCCCGTTCATAAAGACTCTCTCTTTTGGGACGAAAACATCGTCGAATATTGTGAACGACTCGGCGTCGCCCATTTGCGCTATTGGCGCGTCCAGCTTCTTCCTCCTGTGTGGATACGCGGGCCTTGTGAGAAGCTTCACCCCATCGGTGTCCGCGGGGATGGCGAACGCAACGGCGTACTCGCTGTCCTTGTCTGTCATAAACCTTGTTGGCAGAGCTATTATCTCATCCGAGTACGGAGCAACCGTGTTACAAACCTTTGCCCCCCTAACTATGATTCCGTCCTTCCTAGTCTCAACTATTCTCAGGTACAGGTCTGGGTCAGCCTGCTCGTGGGGCCTCCTCAGCCTGTGGCCCTTACAATCCGTCTGAGCGCAGTTAGCCGTTATGTCGTTCTCCTGGAAGTATCTCAGGTACTTCTCGAACCTCCTGTAGTAGTCGGTGCCGAGAGCCTGATCCATCTCGTAGGTTACAACGGATAGGGCGTTCATAGCGTCTATTCCCATGCACCTCTGGATGCACCCCCCCGTCCTGTGACACAGAACCCGCGTCATCATCTGCTTCTTCAGCAGGTCCTCCTTGCTCTGGTGAATGTGTGTGAATCTGTTAATTTTCTCCCCGGTGAGGTGGGAAATAGCGGTGCACAAGTCCTCATACTCCGGGTCGTTCGCCCTGTCGTAGGTCTCCTTTATGACGTTTATTCCGGCTCGCAGCCTCTCATCGTCCCTGCCGACCTTTTCACCGTCAATGTAAACGTTAGGTTTCATTTTGAGCAGTCTATTGTAGTAGTCCTCAAAAGTTTTTACACCCATTCAATCAAACCTCCTGCTGACGACCTAGACAGCCTTCAAGGCGTCTTAAAAATCTATCTATATGCTTGAATATAAAATTATTTTGATACCTATCGTAGAATATGAAATTCCCCCTGAATATAAATCTGCCCATCTCAGATTTGTACTCAATTCTGGTGTGGCGAGTGGAGCCTCGGGTTGAGTGGAGAAAACGTGAGTCTGAGATTCGGGCCATACCGAGAAAAGTACACGAAAGGAAGTAGAGCGTAGGACGTTAGTTTTTCTAAAATAAAAAAATTGGAAGGATGCATAGAGACCTCACTCGGTTTCCATATCGACAATCCATTCCATAGCTTTTCTGTCGAAGGTAGCCAGTTCATACTCCTGAGTCATCTCAAGGGCGTCTCTTGGGCAAGACTCGACACACTGCTCGCAGAACAAGCAGCGGCCGAGATCTACTTTTGGCACCTTGCCCGCCTTGTTCTTCAACTCTTGAGGAAACTCGTCGGGCCAGTCAATCATCTCAATGGCCGCCGATGGACAGTCCTTGGCGCACGTTCCACAGCCGACACACCTTTTGAGGTATAATATGTGTCTTCCTCGCAGGCCTTCGAACGGTGGTAGTCTCTCGAATGGATAGAACACTGTGAATGGTTTTCGTGGAAAGTTTCTTAACAGTTCGGGTTCCATTGCCGCTGGTCTGGGCATTTCACATCACACTCTCCTAAATCATGTATGCTATCCACAACAGCATGTAGTATGTTGATTGCCATCCGAACAGGTCGAAGTAGAACACCGCTTGGAGTATCAGTATGTTCAGGAAGGCCAGTGGAATAAGATACTTCCACGCGCCCTGGACCACTTGATCTATTCTGAACCGCGCGAACAGGGTTCTCAGGTTTGCTATGATGAAGATTACTGCAAACACTTTTACTAGGAACCATATGGTGCCGAACACGTAGCCCCACGGAAACGCGCCCATGAGGCGGTCGAGTGTGGATAATCCGATGTCCCATCCCGGACCCCATGGACCACCTAGAAACAGTGCCGCTGCAAGCCCTGCTCCCCAGAGGTATTCGAGGTCGGAGGATAACCTGTACAGCGCCAGTTTCTTGCCCGATATTTCGGTTTGCCACCCAGCAACTATTTCGGTGTGGGCTTCTGGCACGTCGAAGGGCACTTTCTCTATCTCCGCCATCAGTGAGATGATGAACACGCCGAACGATATGGGTGCAACCAGTATGAACGGCATACCGATGGTTGCTTGGGTCTGGGTTATGTTCGCTATGGTCAGAATCGAGAAGAGTGTTGTCGGTATGGTTGTTACTGGTAGTGTTCCGTAAACCGTGAGCAGGTAGTTGTTGACCTGCACGGGTACCGAGTAGTAGTACGCCACAATTATCGCTGGGGTGAGGGCGGATAGCACAAGGGGGATCTCGTAGGCGATGAGTTGCATGCCGGCTCTGGCTGTTCCCACCTCGCCGAACCTGTTGGTGGAGAACCAGCCTGTGAGGATAACTGTTAGAGCGAAGAGTGTGGACAGGAAGAGCACAACTATGAGGTCTCCCTCAAAGCTTATGATGCCCGCGCTCCTGTACACCGGGATGAACATCAGCATAACCAGAGAGAGTGTCATCGCGAATATCGGCGCCGCTGCTAGGCTGCGTGCTTCGGCGCCGCTCTGCACGATGTCCTCTTTGGCTAGCAGCTTGATTATGTCTGCGAGTGGCTGAAGTATCCCATGGTACCCTGTGTGGAACGGTCCAACCCTGTTCTGTAGCCGGGCGTAGATCTTTCTGTCGTACCACTCGGCGAAGAGTGAGAGAATACTCACGAACACGATCCCTGGAAACACGATTATCTTGAAGAGGTCCATCAGTACGTTGCCCTGCTGCTGAAGTATGTACTGTAGAATTGTGAGTGTGCCGCTGTATTGTGGAAACAAGTATAGTAGAATGTACCAGAACGGGTCAAAAGCCATTTTCTACCACCTTTTCTTTTTATAAAATTCGATACCGTACCTCCGTAGCTGGTTTGAATCCCACACCCAGGTTTTCTCTTTCTCGACATCAACGAATGTGACTCTGTCGGTGCAGCTTATACACGGGTCTATTGACGCCACGATTATTGGTACATCCGCGATGTAGCATCCCTTTAGCATATACTCTACCGAGGGCCAGTTTGCCAGTGTTGGTGTCCGCACCTTAACGCGTTCTGGTTTGTCTGTTCCGTTACTCTTAATGTAGTGGATTAGCTCCCCTCTTGGGGCTTCGTACCTGCTTAGCACTTCTCCCTCCGGTACGCGTCTCTTGAGTTTGAGCCTTATCTCATCCTTCGGAAGATGATCCAGCATCCACTGGATCATGTTGCACGACTGGATCATTTCCAAGATTCGTACAGCCACTCTTGCGAACACGTCGCAGGAGTCCCAGGTGCAAACTTCGAAGGGTACTTCATCGTAGGCAGCGCAGGGATCGTCTTTCCTGCAGTCCATGTCCACCGCAGAGGCGCGTACTGTTGGCCCGACTGCTCCGAGTTTCCGCGCCATATGCGTTGGGAGAACTCCTACGCCTTGGGTTCTTTCCAGAACAGTGGGTTCTTCCGAGCAGAGTTTGAGGTAGTACTCGCATCTCTCTCTGAAGGTGTCCATGCCCTTCTTGAGTGTGGGGATCAGGTCCTTGCTTATGTCTCTTCTTACTCCTCCGATCGTGTTCATTGCGTAGTTTACCCTGTTTCCCGAGATCATTTCGAGGAAGTCCATGACGAGTTCTCGGTCCCTCCAGGTGTAGTGTAGGAGTGTGTCGAATCCTATTTCGTGTCCCGCAACTCCGAGCCACAGCATGTGGGAGTGTAGCCTCTCCAACTCGCAGACTATGGTTCTTATATAGAGGCCCCTCCGTGGAACATCCTCATCGAGCAGTTCTTCGACTCCCTGGGTGAACGTCGTTGTGTGGGAGTGGGAACAGATGCCGCACACTCTCTCAAGTAGGTATATGTCTCGAACGTATGTTCTCAGCTCGCACGCCTTCTCTATTCCCCTGTGATTGTATCCTATTCTGACCTTTGCGTCAACAACCTGCTCGCCTTCGATTTCGATGGTGAAGTTTATTGGCTCCTTTAGCGCTGGGTGTTGGGGTCCTATCGGTACTTTAACAGTCGACATTTCTACTCAACTCCTTCTGGTAGCCAGTCCTTGCGTAGAGGATATACCCCCTCTGGCCAGTCATCTGGCAAGATTAAACGCTCTAAATTAGGATGGTTCTCAAAAACTATTCCAAGAAGGTCGTGTGTTTCCCTCTCATAGAAGTCCGCCGAAGGTAGGATGTCAACGATGGTTTCGATTTTCGGATCTTTCTTGGGGATTTCCGTTTTAACGTTGGGATACGTGCGGTACCCCTGATACTTGTACAGGTGGTACACGATCTCGAAGGTGTCTCCTTTGTCAACGCCGGATATTGTGGTCACGTGCTGTAGGTCCCAGTTGTCTCTCATCCACTGGATGACCTTTCTGTGGTCTCCCGGCTTTACCTTGATGAACATCCTCTTCGCCCTCGGAATCCAAACCTCAACGGTGTCTCCGAACGCCTTCTCCAGCTCTGCTTTCAGTCTTTCATCCTCTTTTAGTGAGGGTTTCAGCTTGGGTCTTTTCTGAGACATTACACCTATCCTCCTTGCAGTTTTGCTAGTAGTTTAGCAACCCCGTCGATTATCGCTTCGGGTTTGGGAGGGCATCCGGGTATATAGATATCAACGGGTACCACTTTGTCCAGTCCCTCCAAAACGTTGTAGCATCCCGCGAAAACACCACCAGAGATTGCGCAGTTTCCGACAGCCATAACGAATTTCGGTTCAGGCATCTGCTCGTACAACCGTTTAAACCTTGGCGCTATCTGTCTTGTAACCGTTCCGGTGCCTATCATCACATCGGCGTGTCTTGGTGAACCCACGAGAAGTATGCCGAAGCGTTCAATGTCGTACCTAGGCATTAGAGCGGCGATGACTTCTATGTCGCAGGCGTTGCAACCTCCGCAGTTCATGTGGAAAACCCAGGGGGACTTTACCCTTGACCAGGTTACGAGTTTATCTAAGACTGCCAACCATCACACCACCTTTTTCTTATCTACGATACAGCACCAATACCGCCGCTATCGTGGCGAAGACCACGAATATTCCACCGAAGAGTGGATTCGCGAAAGCAGAGGTGAACACTAGGAAGCCCGCTGTTTCAAGTATCGTGAAGAAAACCGCATAGTAGAACAGCTGCAGTCTGAACTGGAACTTCTCCGCCGGATACTTTTCCCCACAGGCGTACACCATCAGTTTCTCCTTGCTCTTCTTTCCCTTAGGCGCCAATAGCCGTCCAGTAGCGTACAATCCGAGTGCACTAAGAAAGCTGATCAACAACGCTAATCCGAGCGTGGTAATTCCGGACAATCAGTTTACACCTCCAACTTTGGGAATAATAGCGTTTTAGTACCTTCTCCTATTTAAGGCTTCATACTTACAGAAGATTTATGTTGCATTAAAAGTTTTTCCTCGCTTGTTTTCAGCATTCCTAGGATTTTCTCTTCTTTCGTTAACAAGCTTTGTGGATTGTTTGCACAAGATTATGATAATAAAAAATCGTTAGGACTCACCTATTACTACTATTCATCTACTATAAGTAACGTGTTTTCACTTGAAATTATAATTTTTTACTTTACATATTTCGGTGCCACGGAGTTATTCCTTGGAACATCGAATTATGCTTTTGTCACATGATTTCTTCTTTAAACTAGTGCTGAGATTTGACCTTATTTTCTAAACTTATTCTTTACTAATAATCAATATTATTAAACTCGCGTCTCACCCAGAATCTGGACCTACATCTCTTCAAAAAAATCTTCACCTCTCTTCCTCCTA
>JAPDIY010000007.1 GCA_029259335.1 Archaeoglobi archaeon | reverse complement strand
TAGAGGTCAAAGCACCATTTGTTGACATGACTAAGGCAGACATTGTAAAGCTCGGTCTCAGGCTGGATGTCCCATATGAACTCACTTGGAGTTGCTACGAGGGTGGCGAGAGGCCGTGCCTAAGCTGTGGAACATGCTTGGAGAGGACTGAGGCATTCATGACGAACAACGCAAAAGACCCTCTACTGACTGACGAGGAGTGGGAAAGGGCTATTGAGATATACCACAGGATGAAAAATGAGAGCGAATCTGATTGAAATTTTCAAATCCATCCAAGGAGAGGGGTATTATATTGGCGTTAAGCAACTGTTCATTCGCTTCTCCGGCTGCAATTTAAACTGCTACTACTGCGATACTCCCAAAAGCTCCGAAATTTGCTTGGACTATGTAGGGAATAAAAAAATACTCAATCCGGTTTCCACATCATACGTACAGGAGCTTATAGATGAATCAAAGGTTCACTCAATCTGCTTCACGGGTGGAGAACCCCTACTTCAGGCTGATTTCATCACCTCTCTCAAAAAAACAAGACCTTTCTATCTTGAATCCAACATGACGCTGCCCGAAAAGGCGAAGAAGCTCAGATTTGTTGATTACGTTGCCGGAGACTTGAAGGTCAAGGAATCTGGCATCTCCGACTATCAAACAGTTCTTGAGAATACCGTAAAGTGTTTTAGAATTCTAAAAAACACAAGAAAGAGAAAAACATTCTGTAAAATTGTCCTACCTGAGAAATTTGACGAAGAGGAGATTCTAAATTCGGCAGAGCAGATAAGAAAGTACGTGTTCGGTTTCGTTTTGCAGCCGGTGTTTGGTAGCAGGTTGGAAAAAATACTTAAGCTGCAGGACAAGATGATAGAACTTGCTGATACGAGAGTTATACCGCAGGTGCACAAGTATTTGGGGGTGAGATGATGGAAATGATCGTCGGTGTCTCAACTTCCTTCAGTGCTGCCCACAGCATACCGGGCCACTATAAATGCGGCAGAATTCACGGGCACAATTTCAAGGTCGAGGTGGAGGTGGCTGGAGAAGTAAGAGACGGGATGGTTATGGACTTCTTCGATCTGAAAAAGGAAGTTAATGAGATTATTTCAAAGTTTGATCATACTCTGATCAATGAAATTATTGAAGTCCCTACATCAGAAAATATATGCGTTCACATTTACAATGAGCTGAAAAAGAAAGGGTTGAAGGTTGTGAGAGTGAGGGTTGCTGAGAATGATGACAAATGGGCAGAGATAAGACTCTAACATCTTTTTATTTTCGGCGACAGATATAGATTGGCACTTAATAGCAAACATAAAGTTTTTATATTTTAAAGATGTTTTTCACACCATGCGAAAGGGTCAGCTTGATGAAGTCGACAAAGCGATAATTGAAAACATTTTGAGGGGCAAAACTCAAAGTGAAATTGCTGAAATGCTTGGAATAACCCTCAGAACCGTTCAAAATAGGGTTAGGGTTCTTGAAGAAAACGAATATCTGATTAAAGTGAAAGAAGGTTACTGGAAGGCAAACTACCAGAAACTTGGATTAAGCATGCTTACAGTTCTCCTCATTGATCTCGATATCGAGTCTAAGCCGAAGATTGACGAGATTATCGAGCATTTCAAGAAGCTTGACTACGTCGAGAATATACTTGAAATGGTCGGTTCTGCTTATGATTTGTGCTTAATCGTCAGATACAGAGATATATCCGAGTTCAGAGAGGAGAGAAGAAAATTCATGGAATGGTTCGTGAAAAAAGGTATCAGGATAAATCACCTTGCCACGTTCATATCTTCCAAAACACACAAAGATCACAGGAGGACAATAATTAGATAAAGCAATTGTCCATTCTTATTTTATGTAGGTATTCGGCAGATTCTATTCACATAACACGAAAGAATTATATATTATCAAGCACACTCTTTCTGATGAGGGTTGGGATTATCGGAGTGGGCTGTTCTAAGTTTGGGAGAAGAGATGATGTTACAATTCAGGAGCTATCGTATGAAGCGGTAAAGGAAGCTCTTGATGATGCACAGCTAACGCAGGATGATATTGAGCTAAGCATTGTGGGCTGTGTAGGGACGAGGAGCTACGAGCTGATGCCTGCCGTGCCAATTAACGAGTACTGCGGTTTTACAGGAAAAGGGCCGATGAGGGTTGAGGCTGCATGTGCAACAGGCAGCGCTGCCGTTTATACTGCATACACGTCAATTGTTTCAGGAGTGGCTGATGTTGCGATAGCCATTGGGGTGGAGAAGATGACAGAGGTAGATACCCCCACATCTCTCGCAATAGGGGGGAGAGGTGGCAACTACCTCTGGGAGTTCCATCAGTACGGCACCACCTTTCCCGGATACTACGCAATGCATGCTTCAGCTCACATGGCGGAGTTCGGGACAACGGAAAAGCAGTTGGCGATGGTTGCGGTTAAAGCTCACAGAAATGCTGCCAAGAATCCCAAAGCTCACTTCCAGAAGGAGATAACGATTGAAGATGCACTTGGCTCAAGGTACATAACGTACCCGCTGAAACTCTACGACTGCTCGCCAATCAGCGATGGCTCTGCTGCAGCAGTTATGGCAAGTGAGGAGAAAATAAGGGAGTTGGGGACCGACGATGTTGTATGGATCGAATCTGTGGGGTATGGCTCTGACACTTCAAACATGACCAACAGGGAGAGTTTTGTCGGGCTGAAGGCAAGCGTCATAGCTGCTGAGACGACCTACAAAAAGGCAGGGATCGACAGGCCAGTAGAGCAGCTTGACATGGCAACTGTCCATGACTGCTTCACCATAGCGGAAATCATGGCTTACGAAGACCTTGGATTCTGCAGGAAGGGTGAGGGCGGAAAATTTGTTGAGAGTGGGGAGAGTGATTTAGGTGGAAAGCTGCCCGTGAACACTTTCGGTGGTTTAAAAGCGAAGGGGCATCCTTTAGCAGCAACGGGAGTCGCAATGGTCTATGAAGTTGTGAAGCAGCTTAGAGGGGAGGCAGGGAATTTGCAGATTGATTTGAAGAATTACCGAGCTTTAACTCACAATGTTGGTGGGACGGGGCATTTTGCATTCGTTATGATCTTTGGGAGGTGAAAGTATGTTTATCGAGAGTCGCGAGCTCGTGATGAAGCATAAAATTCCGGTCGCGAAGACCTCAAAATACTGGCAGGGGCTTGAAGAGGGAAAGGTTTACAAGACTGTCTGCAGGAATTGTGGCAGGGCGCATTATCCGCCAAGAGCAGAGTGTCTGTGCGGTGGAGAGGTCAAGTGGGTTGAAATTGATGAAGAAGGAGTTGTTGAGGCTTTTACCGTTGTCTATGCAATTCCGAGGGGTTTTGAATGGAGCAAACCTTACACAATAGCTATCGCTCGTTTTGGAGATATTAGAGTTATGGGCTGGGCTGAGAACGTAAAGGTAGGGGATAAGGTTGCGATAAAGACTGGAAAGGATGAGAGCGGGGTCTGGAAAGTTTACTTCGAGGTGGTCTGATGGATTTCAAACTAACACCAGAGCAGGAGGATATTAAAAAGGCTGCAAGAGAGTTTGCTGAGAAGGAGTTTACGCCGGAGATTATGGAGGAGTGTGACAGGGAGGAAAAGTATCCAAAGGACATAGTAACAAAGGCAAGGGATCTTGGGTTCTCAACAGTGAAGATTCCAGAGGAGTATGGGGGAATGGGGCTGAGCCTTTTTGAGGAGGTACTGGTTACAGAGGAGTTCTACAGGGTCAGCCCGGGGATTGGCAATGCATGTCTCAGCTCAACCTTTGGCACCGAATTGCTGATTCTTTTTGGCAGTGAGGAGCAGAAGGAGAAGTATCTGGGATGGGTGACTGAGAAGCACGGAATATCCGCGATGGCAACAACAGAGCCTGAAGCTGGCAGTGATGTAGCGAACGTGAAGACAAAAATTGTCAAGGAGGGGGACGAGTGGGTCATAAATGGTACAAAGACGTTTATAACAAACGGTAGCATCTGCGATTTCGCTTTAATTCTTGGCAGAACCTATGAAGGAGAGAAAAGGCATCACGGCTTGACTTTTGCAATTGTTGAAAGCAAGAGCAAGGGGTTCAAGGCGACAAAGATCAGAAACAAGATGGGGCTTAGGGCAAGCGACACAGCAGAAATCGTGCTGAAGGATGTCAGGGTTGGGGAGGAGAACATCCTCGGCGAGCCGGGCAAGGGATTCTACTACATGATGGAGTTTTTCAACCACACGAGGCCGAGAGTTGCAGCACAGGCTGTTGGAATTGCTCAGGGGGCCTTTGAACTCGCGATGAACTATGTGAAGCAGAGGAAGCAGTTCGGACAGCCAATAGCTGCATTCCAGCATACCCAGTTCAAGATAGCTGAGATGGCCACAAGAATACAGGCTGCAAGACTGCTCGCATATCAGGCTGCGTGGCACTGCAGTATAGGAGATCCTAGGCCTGAGTTATCGTCAATGGCAAAATGCTTTGCCGGTGAGACTGCTGTTTACGTTGCTGACTGGTGCGTGCAGCTTCATGGCGGTTATGGCTACATCGGGGAGTATCCGGCTGAAAGATTTTACAGAGATGCAAAGCTAATGGAGATCTACGAAGGAACTAAGGAAATCCAGAAGCTTGTTATCGCGCGGAGAATATTGGGGAGGGTCTGAAATGGGAGAAAGGGTTAAGTTCGAGATCGAAGGGCAGATTGGGATTGCTACGCTGAGCAGACCGGAGAAGCTGAATGCTCTGGATACAAAAACGAGACTTGAGCTTAAGGAAGTCGTAGAGGAGGCAGAGAAGAGCGTAAGAGTCCTTGTAATCACAGGAAGTGGGAAGGCGTTTGCAGCGGGGGCGGACATAAACGAGCTTTTGCAGAGAGATCCAATAAAGGCTCTTGAGGCGACAAAGCTCGGCACTGAGCTTTTCAGCAGGATAGAGGAGCTTGAAATCCCCGTGATTGCTGCTGTTAACGGATATGCTCTTGGAGGAGGTTGTGAGCTGGCGATGGCATGCGATATAAGAATTGCAAGTGAGAAGGCCAAGTTTGGCCAGCCTGAGATAAATCTTGCAATAATTCCGGGTGCAGGAGGGACGCAAAAGCTTCCGAGGCTCGTCGGGCTGGGGATGGCCAAAAGACTCGTTCTGACTGGAGAGATCATAGATGCTCAGACCGCACTGAGAATAGGACTGATTGATGAGATTGTAGAGCATGAGAGACTGATGGAGAAGGCTATGGAGATTGCAGGTAAAATAGTCGAGAAATCACCACTTGCGGTCAAGATTGCGAAAAAAGCTTTGAACGCTTCGCTCGGCATGCCGCTGAGGGAGGGATTGAGATATGAAGCAAGCCTTTTTTCACTGCTCTTTGCAAGCGAGGATGCAAAGGAGGGGATGAGGGCTTTTCTTGAGAAGAGGGAGCCCGAGTTTAAGGGTCGGTGAGGTGGTAAGATGTTCGAAAAGATTGGTGTTGTTGGATTCGGATTGATGGGCACACAAATTGCCCAGTTCTTTGCTCAGCAGGGCTTGGAGGTTGTGGCCGTTGATGTGGATGAGAACGCGCTTAAGAAGGGAATGGAGGCGATAAAAACCGGCAGGTTTGGGTTGCAAAGGCTTGTGGAGAAGGGAAAGATTAGTGAAGAGGAAATGAACGATATACTCAGCAGGATAACGACTTCAACTCAGTATAAATCCATTGAGGAGTGCGACCTGATAATTGAAGCGGTATTCGAAAACATAGACCTGAAGCTCAAAGTTCTCAAGGAAGCGGATTCCATCGCTGAAGGTGCAGTCATTGGATCAAACACGTCGTCCATCAGCATAACAAAGCTTTCCTCTGCTGTAAGCAATCCAGAAAAGTTTTTAGGGATTCACTTCTTCAATCCTGCTCAGATTCAGAGGCTTGTAGAACTCATAAGAGGGCTGCTAACGGATGAGAAACTCATCGGCGAGATAAAAGAATGGTTTATAAAATTGGGAAAAGTCCCAATAGTTGTTAACGATTCCCCCGGTTTTGCTACTTCCCGTCTTGGACTTATACTTGGAAAAGAAGCAATGCTGATGTTGCAAGAAGGTGTCGCAACACCTCAGGATATCGACATTGGAATGATGCTGGGCTATGGCTACTCGATGGGGCCCATTGAGACTGGTGACTTGGTTGGACTTGATACGAGACTGAGAATTTACGAGGCGATGTACGAGGCAACGAAAGACCCGAAGTGGGCTCCGCCGAAGCTGCTCGTACAGCTCGTTGATGCAGGTTATCTCGGCGATCCGAGCGTTAAACCGGGAAGCAAGGGAGGAGTTTACGAGTACTTTGGGCAGGAGAGAGCCACGCAGGTGCTGAAAAAGCTTGGATGAGAAGTTTGAACTTAAACACACTTCATTTTTGGATTTG
>JAPDIY010000074.1 GCA_029259335.1 Archaeoglobi archaeon | reverse complement strand
ATGTAGTAGTCAGACAGAGTGTGCCCCTTACAGAAGTTCGAGTGGACAGATTGACGTTGTTTATATAAGCGAAGCACATGCGAGTGGATGGTTTGATGATGATACTGCATATATAAGAGTTGATTACGTTGAAGCATACGTAGTTGTCCCAGACGATAAGGTAAAAACAGCATGCGCTCACTTCATCTCTGGAGCACCGCGTCCTTGGGACGGAATATTCGATGATGACACGCTAACTTTCGTTGGGCGTGTGACCGATACATCTGGCAGTCCAATCCCGAACTATCCCATAGTTTCTGGAGGTGTTTGGACGGGTGGCTATGGTATAATGGCTACCGGTTATACGAACTCAACCGGATATGCTACGCTTACCGCAAGACCGATTGATGGGGGTATAACGGACAAGTGGCGTGTCAATTTTGCTGTTGCGATTCTTGGCGATGTTATGGTTAACGGAAACGCCTATCAGATAGGCTCATCGTGCTATGTTGATTACGGCGCCTACAATGTTGCTGTAACCCCCGGAAGCTACGACTTCACACTTATTGGAAGGTACTGGGATCCCGGTGGTGGAGACTGGGTAAGGATAAGATGGATTGCCGAGCCGGGTGATGTTGACCCTGTGAATATTGGAGGATACAATATACCAATAGCACAGCACTTCGACGACTGGGACTTTCTTCTGTGGAAGATGGGCGTCGTTGACCCAAACAATGACGACAATGGGCAGACTGAAGGTGTTAATGGCAACACGAACGACATGAACTCGGCAGCGTATCCGGCCTGCGTCGGACCTGACACGAGCCCTTACTGTCCCGGAATGGACAGTTGCAGAAATGGCAGAAGTATAAATGTCCTCTTGATCGGTAATATAGGCTCGTATCCAGATGGATGCTGTCTCAGGGAGCGCGGTGGTACTACAAATGCCCACGATTGTGGAACCTATATGAGCGGTTACAGGTTTGGCCCGCTTCTGGAATTCAACCTTCCAGATCATGCTTTGGGTGAACCGGGAAAGTCGGCCATGTTCATATGTCAGGAATACAACACACTGAGCGGAATGCTGAGGATGACAACCTATAGCGGTCATGAGGGTTGCGGAGGTGGTAACTGCAGAATTCACTGCACAGCATGTCTCTGGTCGGTCATCAGTATAGGACAGTCACCCGGAGCAACTGAATATCTGGCCATGAACGGCTATACTTACTTGGGAACGACGATAATCAGAGCATGGCCCAACGGCGGTCTTGGAACTCTCAGCTTCATTGGTTTGGCTGCCGACAACCAGCATATCGTGGGACTTGTTATCGGTCACCGCTGGGGCATCCATCCATTCGTGGCACTTGTCACGAGCATGCCGAGCGGAACGTATCCTGCGGATACTGATGTTGCGGGATGGCAGAGCTTCTATCCGACATGGATCTACTACCTTCTCCGCAATGTTGCGTATAATATCAAGGTGATGGGAGAGGAACTGTGGCACTGGAAGGATCGCTATCCTCCGAGTGGTGAGGACAACATAATACTCGCGAATACGGCATTTAACAAGCTGTTGCTCGACTTCATGCCTTACCTCAACGAAACACTGTGGATACTTCAGGCAAGCGGAAACAACACCATACACCCCTTTATCGTAGCAACATTCACCCAGCTCTACGATAACGCAAGGATCGTCAAGTACATACTGACGAACAGCTCTCTCAGGTCAGAGTTCGGCGATGTTGTCGGAACGGCTTTAACGTATCTACCAAACATGACCGGCCCGGTTGATGGCACTACGGGGTTGAACTACTTCCTCTACTACAGAACGCAGATGCCTGACACCGAGAAAAAATCTGTAAACTTCGAGCTGATGAAACTCCTCGACCAGATACTGTCCTTTATTATAACAACCCTCAAGCATATCCCGATAATGGAGTACGATCCGAACGCCCCCGGCTGGAACTTTGGAAACTGGATATCCGACTACTAAGTCATGCGGTAGATCAGATAGGCCATTAGAATTGCAACAGCGAGTATCAGAACCACTGTATCCGAAAAGGAACTCGATCTTTCTCTCTCTTTTACCCCGAATTTAATATCCTTTAACCCGGCGTAAATTCTTTCCCAGACAAGCTTGCCGTCAAAGTTGAGCTTGCTGAGCCAGACACAGGCACCATTACACTCTTTGCTGCTAATTAGTATATAACCATCTGAAACTTTGAGAGTTCTTACTGTTCCAAAGACAAACCACAGGAAAGTAAAGTTCCCTCTGAGAACCTTAAGCCATTTGCCCATTGCAGAAACCCATACAAAACTCCCGTTCTCGCCTCCTCCGGAACCGGCTACGGTTATATTACCATTGTCCGTAATCACAGACCATCCGACAGTAACCTTGCCGAGTTCTACAAATTTCGTCCACTCCAGATTTCCATCTCGATCGAGCTTGAGTATAACAGCCTTCACCGCATTGGACGCGTTCGTAAAGTTCTTCACGTCTGTGTTCCATGCCTCACCAACGACGATGTAGCCGTCACCAACTTCGGTAACGTCCCATGCAATATCATCGAAGCCAAAATCGAAAACTTTGCTCCACTCCTCTCTGCCACTCCCATCAACCTTCAAAACCCAGAGATCGTAGTTACTGTAAGGTCTTATCCCCCCAATGTAATCTCCAACAGTGCCCACACCAATGTACCCACCGTCCGAAGTCCTTTTCAATCTCTTTATGCTGTCGTAATCCCTGTAGCTAAAAACTCTCTTCCACACTTCCTTACCATCCCCATCAAGCTTTACGAGCCAAACATCTTCGTTTATACAACTGCCATTGCATGGTGCTATGGTGATGGATGCCACCACCCCTCTACCTTCCCCCACAATTGAGGTCGCACTGTCTCCCTTGCCTTTATACCCGTACTTCTTTTGCCACACCACGTTACCACTTTCATCCACCTTAACTATCCAAGCATCGTTCCCGTGACAGCCCGTTACGCCCCCCAGAACATAACCATCTTCGACTCTAACAACATTCCACGCCTGCGACCTGCATTCTCCACTGTATGTTTTATTCCAGATTTCATTACCCTGCGAATCAACCCTTATAAGCCACGCGTAGCTCCACTTATAGTTCAGTCCGGTAGCTCCGGCTATAACATACCCTCCATCCGACGAGTTTGTTACATCAAAAGCCATACTCCAGCTTGATACGGGCACGATTAGAATTGTAAGGGCCACAAGCGAAATTAGTACTACTTTCACAGACAAAAAGGGTTTTAAGGGAAGTTAAATGTTTTGGACTGCAATGAGAGAAAATAAAAAATTAAATCTCAACCTCCCCAACCATTTCCCACGTGTTCTCATCATACGCTGCCACCCTATCCACTCCGATGATATACAGGTAGTCGTTGATGTAAATCGCCCTCTCAGCGTTCATGCTGACGGCTTTGACGAGTTCTATACCGTCTTTGTATGAGAACACGTATCCTCCGTTGGCTGCTGGCAGGAAGAATATTTCATGCTCTTTATCGATCAGGAAAGCATGGTGCGTGTTGAGAATATCGCTCCAGTATTCTTTCAACATGTATCTGTCAATTTCAACAGGTTCCTCAGGGTTCGAGACATCGAATAGCGATATCTTGACGCTTGCACCTTCTTTACCAATTCCAAGCACGAGATTTTCGGATATCGGGTGTAGATATGATGAGAATCCCGGAATCTTGAGTTCTCCTGCAATCTTCGGATTTTCTGGATTCGAGAGGTCTAACACAAAGAAGGGATCTGTCTGCCTGAATGTAACAATGTATCCTTTATCCCCAACGAATCTTACCGCATAAATTCTTTCATCCAGCCCGAATCCCTGTATCGAGCCCACTACTTGGAGATTTTCGTCCAGAACGTAAAGATCGTTCTCGTCCCCTCCAACAGTGGTGGCGACCCTCAAGTAGCTCTGATACTCGTCGAGCGAGAACTGGTTGAGCAATCTTCCCGGAACTTCTCCGACTCCCTCAGGCTCAAGTTTGAGGGAGAATTTTGCAATGTACGTCTTCTCAATCTCTCTTGCGTGCTTCTTCTGGAAATCCGTCCACCTGTTCCAGTATTCATTCTCGAACTTCAATCTCTCATCTTTTCCGAGAGAGCTCATCAGCTGTTCGATGATGACAGAAATCTCAACGCTCTTCGCTCTGCTGCTTATATCATATCCCATCAGCTTTTCAATTCTTTCAATGACCCAGTCTGGCACCAGATCAGAGTTCTCCTTAACGAATTCATACATCAGCTTGGCAGGATCTGTATACGCGCTGTAAGTCACATAAACCCCATTCTTGCTCATGTAAACAACAGTGTAGCCTGTAGATCCGACAAACGAAACAGAATCCTCCATCTTTCCGCTTTCAGCATCAATTGAGACAACCGTGTATACAGAGTCGGCGCTCACGGGCATCGTAGGATGATAGATTTTTCTGCACCCTATTTCATAAACTTCCCCGTTTATGCTTATTGGTCTTACCGGGCACGGTTCGATCGGATTAACAGTATCACGTGTAACCAGGTATACCTTGCCGTTATAGAGCCTTGCATCAACCAAGCTGCCGTTCAGCTCAACTCTCCAAATTTCTGGGCTATTTTCTGAGATTCTATATGCAAACACCTTATCGTATGTCAAAACGATCAGCACGTCCTTGTAAACAAGCAAATTTCCTGTTTTATCTATCTTCCCTGCAACGGTCATGTCTTCGGGTGGAAAGGCGGAAACTATGACGGTCTCACCTTTAACAGGGGGTACGATCTTGGGGTAGAGATAGTAGTAGCCTGACCTTTTGGAAACGAAAATATGTTTTCCGTCGGTCTTTACGATGTCGGGCTCATCAATTCCCGCGACCTGAACGTTGGTCTGGGAGTATCTTTCCGCTTCTCCTGCTGCCTTCCCTCCAGCCTCTCCCAGAGACTTCTCCTCCGCGGCCACATCTAGCGTAACGTAAACCGGAGCGAACAAAGCTCCACTGCTGTATTTGTTTATGAATTCTCTGAACTCCTCACTGGACGAAAAGGATTTCATTCCCTTTTCCTCCGGCTTTTCTAAAGGTTTGTAAAGCAAAGCTGCAGCTATCGCAATCAGGAAGACTATTACCGCAGCAATCAGTATCTTTTTCATGCTGAATGGTACGCAAGCAAGCTATATATACTGTTTTAATTCGTTATAAAGTATTATCAGATGCAAATTTAAATTTATATACCGCATCCCTTATTAGCGTTGATGATCGCCTTTGAAATTTACGTCAGCGGCAACGTTCAGGGTGTGGGATTCAGATACTACACGAGGAAGGTTGCGAGGGAACTTGGCGTCAGAGGTTTTGTCAAGAACCTTCCGGATAGGAGAGTTTACATCTACGCAGTTGGAGACGAGATCATGCTCGATAAGTTTCTTTCAGCAGTCAATCGCGGTCCTCCAACTGCTATTGTTAGAGGTGTCGAGGTGAAAAGGGCTGAAGTCGAGAACTTGGATACATTTGAGGTGAGGTATTGATGCTGGCGAAGCGCATAATCCCCTGCCTCGATGTTACTCTGGACGAGAAGGGAGCGAGGGTAGTTAAAGGGGTTGAGTTTGTCAATTTGAGAGACGCTGGCGATCCGGTTGAGCTTGCGAAGAGGTACGACAGGGAGGGGGCGGATGAGCTTGTCTTTCTGGACATCACGGCATCGCCGGAGGGCAGGAAAACGATGATAGACGTGATTGAGAGGACAGCAGAGCAGGTCTTCATTCCCTTTACAGTGGGTGGAGGGATCAAGGGGGTTGATGATATAAACAAAATTCTGTCTGCTGGAGCGGATAAAGTTTCGATCAACACCGCAGCGGTAAAGAACCCCGAACTGGTGAGGGAGGCTGCTGAGATATTTGGCAGCCAGTGCATCGTTGTTGCAATCGACTGCAGGAGGAATTTTGAGCTTGATAAAGGCAGGTATTTTGTGGAGCTTGAGGATGGGAAGAAAGCTTGGTACGAGGTTGTAATTTACGGAGGGAGGAAGCCTGTAGGGATAGACGCAGTCTGGTGGGCTAAAAGAGTTGAGGAGCTTGGAGCAGGGGAGATTCTGCTGACGTCGATGAACAGGGATGGGACAAAGGATGGTTTTGACATCCCCATTACGAGAAAGATAAGTGAGGAGGTAAATATACCGGTAATTGCCTCAGGTGGTGCCGGAACGGTTGAACATTTCTACGAGGGTTTTGTTAATGGCAAGGCGGATGCATGTCTTGCTGCGAGCATTTTTCATTATAGAGAAATAGCAATTTCGGAAATAAAAGAGTATCTGGCGAGAAGAGGTGTTGAGGTCAGACTGGAGTGAGAGTCGGCAAGTTTAAAATTTGTGTGCCGTACTTAGATCATGAAAATTTCTGAGTTTCAGAAAATGATTTCAGAGATCTACATTCACCGTGACAGGGAGAGGGGTGTTGAAAAGACGATGCTCTGGATTGTTGAGGAGATTGGAGAGCTTGCAGAGGCTGTAAGGAAGGGCAGCAATGTTGGGGAAGAGATTGCGGATGTAATGGCATGGCTCGTGAGCCTTGCAAACCTTCTCGATATTGATGTTGAAAGAGAAGTTTTTAAAAAATATCCCGGCTACTGCATTCGCTGTGGAAAAAAGCCATGTGAGTGTGATACGGTATGAGGTTCCTAATAGTCAGTGACGATGACA
>JAPDIY010000087.1 GCA_029259335.1 Archaeoglobi archaeon | reverse complement strand
GGTCTGTAAGCCATTTTTATGCAATTTTCATATACATCAAGTTTAGAAGCATTAATATTCCCGAAATCTCAGAAATTTCAAGTCCTTCCAAGGAGACTATACATATATCTACGTCTCCACCCTCCCCAGTTACTGACGAGCCGAACAAGAAGATAGCTAAAACTTTATCCTCAAGAAAAGAGAATTCTTTTTTAGGCGTTCTTTTTCAACCAATTCTTCATCACCTTCCCAAACTTTTCCAAACAAGGAAGAATCACTTATGGATTCAACCGCAACCTTGTCATCTATCCTGTTATAGTGGTGTATCAACCCGTTTGCAATTTTAAGACAATCACCCAAATCTTTTTTCACCTATGATTTCAGTCCACTTTTCTATGTTGGTATAGTCATCCTTCGGTGGAATGTCGGAGTCTTTGAGGAACATTGCTATCTCTACAGCCTCCTGAACCGCTCTATAAACCGCAAGCTTTGCCTCAAACACTTCGTCAATCTAACTATATACATCCCCAATCTGCTCGTCGAGATGGTTCAGCTTGTCAATATCCCCTTTTCAACCTTTTTTCCATCCGCAGCATAAATAGTAGGGGACGTTAAAAGCTTTCTCAAACGTAAGGGTTGTTTATCTGCTCCTCTGCAATCTCGCCGAACACTGGCAACTTAAAAACCTCTCCTTTGATTGCCTTGATTATGCAAAAAGCCCATATGATGAAGCTAAATCCAAAAATAAGCCTTGCGAGGATCAAACCACCCGGTAAGATTGGTAGAATGATCTCAAGTGCAGTGATTGTTGAGAAGGTAAGTATGGACTGCACAGCATGGAATCTGACAAAGGGACTTCTGTCAAAGAGGAGAAAGATTACTCCTGTCACGAAACCGAGGGTGTAGCACATAGCTCCCCTGACATTTTCGCCGAGCAATTCCATAAGTAGCGATTTGCCTCACTGTTTTTGAAGTTGTCTGCCGATTATATCATCCAGAATTTTCAAAAACTCCTCCTCCTTTCCTTCGGGGATTGTTGCTCCAGCAGCAACGCTATGTCCTCCTCCTGCTCCACCTACCGCTTCTGCAGCTTTCCTCATCGCCTTGGCAAGATGAATGCCCTTCTCAACGAGTTTGTAAGTTGCTCTCGCCGAGACCTTTATGCCCCTATCGCTCTCTGCAAATGCCACAATCGGTTTTTCTCTATCTCCTTTGTGAAAGCACATGCCCGCAACGATACCGACGATGGTGTCTGGGATGTTGCTGCCAGCGTGAAAGTACCTCAGATATCTCATCTCCTCAATGCCGTTTTCGTCCACGAACCTTATGCCGTTGGAAAGATTTCTCCTGTGGTTCTGGAGCAATGTCCTCGCTCTCCTGCATGCATTCTCATCTCCCAAACAAACACCAAGACCGACATCAGCTTCCCCGTACCTCGCAGTTGCATTTAGAAGGGTTGAGAACTCCATTGCATCCCTCTTTTCCGTCCCTTCAGGCTCTTGGAGTAAGATGTAACTCTCTCCCACAATTCTCAGGATACTGGTGTACGGCAGCTTGTACTCCATCGCAAGGTTAACAATGGCTGAAACAACCCTCCTCCTCTCTTCCATGCTGAGATCTATCCACCTCATCCAAGGTTCAATCTCAAGATTCGAAAGAAGTTCAAGCACCCCCCTCTCGTTCCCCGTAAGACCCGGAATAAAGGGATCGGAATTGTACTCCAGCATCTTAGCAACCGGTCTCGTCTGCTTGCCAAAAAATCTCAAATCTCTTACTATATCTAGATTTCCAAGCTTTAAACCCTCCTTCGCAATCAACCTGTTTATTCCCTGAAGCTTTCCCCACCTCGAATCCTGCAGATCGCCAACAGCCCCAACAATTGCAAGAGGAAGCATGTCAGCATTCCCATTCACGAAGTCGAGCAGATTGCTGCTCTTCCTTAAAAATTTCGCCACCAAGTATGTTGTTCCAGAACCGCTCAGCTCAACCGTCCCGTCATATCCAAACTCGTGCGGATTCAACTGCCTCGGATGAGCTCTTTGGGGGACATGGTGGTCAGTTATAACGAACTCGATCCCATCCAGAAGGTCAATCTGCCCACTGCCAAGATCCGTAAACCAGACAAACACGTTTTCATCCCTGATACTTTCAATTTCAGATTCATCAAGCTGTTTTACGAATTTAAGCCTGTTCTCGATCCCCAATCGTTCGAGGGCGATGTGAGCTATCGCTCCTGAAGTTATACCATCAGCGTCAATGTGGGTAACGATCAGAACTTCTTCCTGAGAAGCGATTTCTGCGGCAATTGCAGATGCTCTGCTCAGTAACTCTTTCACGATAGGAATTTCGGAGGAAAAAACTTAAACTTTTTCGCTCCATTTCCTGTGTGGGAAGTGCATTTGTATTCTTGGAGGCTGCAGTGGAGCTTGTGCCGAAAGAGATTCGGAACCATCCTGCAGTTATTGCTGATGCCAGGAGAAGGGGGAAGAAACCGAGCCAGATACTGCTTGACGATTCAAAGCATCATTCGGCTATGAGGGAACTTGAATTCAGGGAGAAAAGGGGCAGACCGGACATAATCCACCAATGCCTTTTACTGTTGCTCGACTCGCCTACCAGCAAAGAACTTGAGATTTACGTTCACACCATAGATGGCTTAATCATCTGGGTGAATCCAGAAACGAGATTGCCGAGAAACTACAACCGCTTTGTCGGATTGCTGGAAGATTTATTTGTAAAGAGGAGAATTTTGGCCGGGAATAAAACCCTTCTCAAAATAACAGAACTGGATCTGAGCGAGATATTTGAGGAGAAAGAAGTGATTCTGCTGAGCGAGAGGGGAGACAAAAAGAGTCTGAAAGATTTGATGAAAGGGGATTTTGCCGTTTGTATTGGAGCATTCCCTCATGGAGATTTCTTTCAGGAGACTTTAAAAGCTCTGAATAACCCACATATCGTAAGCGTTGGATTCGAGCCTTACACAAGCCTTTATGTTACGAGCAGGGTTTTGTGCGAGTATGAGAGAGTTCGATTTGCTGAAGATTGTTGAAGAATTTTTTGGTAACGAGGAAGTTGAAGTTCCCGCAGGAAAGCATGATGCAGCCTACCTCAGGATTGGGAAAAAGCTCATCGTGGTAAGCTGCGATACTGTAAACGAGAAGAGCGACTTTCCGCCCTTCATGCTTCCCGAAGAGATGGGGCACATGGCAGTTGCCGTAACTCTCTCTGATCTGGCAGCGTGCGGTGCGAAACCTCTCTACTTCTTAAGCTCCATCTCCATGAAAACGGCTGATGATGAATTTTTCAGAAAATTGCTGATTGGTATGAGGGGGCTCGCATCTAGATACGGCGTTAAGGTTGTGGGAGGGGACATAGATTTTTCCAGCACTCTCACAATAGTGGGTTTTGCAGTCGGCGAGGCTGAGAGGATTGTTACAAGGGCTGGAGCTAAGCCCGGAGAGAATGTTTATGTTACAAATCCAACGGGGAAAGCCGAACTTTGCCTCGAAATGCTGAAGAGAGGATTAAAGAGGGATGAACTACCGTATGCAGAAAGCCTCTACACCCCCGAACCAAGAATAAATGAGGGGATGAGGATTGCAGAGTACGCTGGTGCCATGACGGACATAAGTGACAGCCTCGCAATCTCGGCACATCTGATTGCCAGAAGCAGTGGTGTCAGAATCGTTTTTGACAGCTTACCGCTTCAGCACCTTGAGGGACATACCGAAAATCCTCTTGAGGTTGCCCTTTATGGTGGTGGGGATTTTGAATTGCTTTTTACTGCCAAGAACAGCGGTGATGGAATCAAAATTGGCAGGGTGGAGAGGGGAGAGGGAGTGTATGTCAAGGTTAATAGCGAGCTTGAAGAAGTTGAATTCAGAGGTTATTCTCATTTCTAATCTTTTACTCAACAAGCTGGTAACTGTGGGTCTTTCCCATTCGTTTGTGTAGGGTTTAAATCGTCTAAAAATAAGCTCGCTTTTTTATCGAGTTTCACTTGGGAAAGTGCATACATGCCGCGTGAACAAAGCTTAAATAAAAGAAAAATTAATTAAAAAGGGATAAAAGATGACTCAGGGAATATCACTCGAACAGTACAAAAAGGCGTATAGAGAAATAAGGAAAGAGGAAGAAAAAAGAGGGTTTCTGATCCATTTGGTGGTGTATACTCTGGTTAACGCTATGCTGACTGCCATTAACTTCCTATACTCTCCAGAGGCGATTTGGTTCTTTTACCCACTTGTAGGGTGGGGGATTGGACTATCAATCCACTACCTGTTTGGCGTTCACTGGCTGGAAAAAACACTTGAAGAAAGAGAAGCTAAAGCTGAATATCGGGCGAGAGAGATGAGGGAATAATTCTTTTAAAGACTCGAACATAAGTAAAGTGTGGAATGCATTCAGTGCAGAGGCAGAATGTTTTGCTCTCTGCAGAGGTGTCCACTGCTTCCCGCCCTGAGAATGAAGGTTGCGAATGTGAGAGAGCTTTTCGGCTCCTCTCCCCCTTCAATTTTTGTGGGCAGATATGGATATCCAAAAGTAAGAGTCTGCCCCGCACTGCCACCAGTCACCGGCGATACTGCAATTTACGACAGACCGGAGATGTGGAGCGGTTTGCCAGTAGAGAAAATACTCGAATTCCGTTACTCCATGGTTCTGGGACAGTTCAAGGCGGATGTTCGAGACAGTAATTCAAAAGAGGCTGAAATTCTTCAGGAACTAAGCCTCTACGATATGCCTGTAGAGATAGAGGTCAACCTTGCCAAACCCCCAGTGCCGAGAACGAGTTTTGATGATGTCTTACCACCTTTTGGCCCCTCAGCCCCTGCAAAATCGGTAAGAATATGTTCAACTCCACGCGTACCGAAGATTGTGGAGAGAGTTTACTACGACACGGATCTTAGGGCTGTTGAGGCAATGAAAATGCTCTATGATAGAGGTTTGGCAGTCTCTCACATCCAGAAGCTCCTATCTGCTGGCTCTCTTGGAAGGGAAAGAAAGCTCGTTCCGACAAGGTGGGCCATTACAGCGGTTGATGATACGATTTCAAAGCATCTGATTCAGGATGTTAGACAGTACGAAACCATAGATAAATACAGAGTTTTCGTGCTGAAGGAGGCAAAGAACCTGTTCATGGCTCTGCTTTGCCCCTCACCATGGAGCTTCGAGTGGGGTGAAGCTTGGTATCCCGATACAACTTGGAACAGAAGCAGAAAAGTGGCGGTACTGACTGATTCAGAAGGATTTTACGGACGAACGAGTTATGCCTCGCTCGGAGGATGCTACTATTCCGCCCGCTTAGCTACTGCCGAGTATCTCAACCATATCAGGAGACAGGCGGCGGCAATCGTCTGGAGAGAGATCTATCCTGGCTTTAAGGTTCCCGTAGGAGTTTGGTTTGTGAGAGAGATGTTGAGGAAAATGTATAGTGGTGAGGGGAAAGAGTTCGATTCGGTTGAGGAGGCTTTGAAGTATCTCTCGAGTATATCAACTCTTGGCATTGAGAGGTGGGTCAGAACTTCGAAGTTGATAAAATCTGCTGGGAGGCAGAGAACGCTATGGGAGTTTCTGTGATCAGAAAGAAAAGCAGAACTGCACTCGGAAAGAGCAATTTACCTGGTGTGGACTACACGCTCAACCCCTACACAGGTTGTATGCATGGCTGCGTTTACTGCTACGCTCGGCTTTACTGCCCGCAGGAGGTTGGGGAGGGATGGGGGGCGGTTGTTATTGTTAAGGAGAATATCGCTGAGATTCTGGCCAAGGAAATCAGGAAAAAGAAGAAAGGCAGGGTGATGGTTAGCACAATAACTGACGCTTACCAGCCGGTAGAGAGGAATGAAAGGCTGACGAGGAAGGTTCTGGAAATGCTCCTGAACAGCGGGTTCAGGGTTAGTATACAAACAAAAAGTGATCTCGTCCTTAGAGACCTCGATCTTCTCACTCAGAGTAAACTTGCGGACGTGGGCTTCACGATAACAACACTCGACGAGAAACTTGCAAAAGAGATAGAACCGAATGCAACTCCTCCGCAAAGGAGGGTGAGGGCTCTGGAAAGACTTAGCAGTGAGGGAGTTAAAACTTGGATATTTCTTGGCCCGATCATACCTGAACTGGATGAAAGTGAAATCAAGGAAATTATAGAGATTGCAAGATTTACCAGCAGCATGCTTTACTACGACATATACAGAGTGAAAAGTTTCATGAAGACTGGAATTGAGGGAATACTCGCTGAGAAGGCGAGAAAAATGAATTGGAAAACTATTACTACGAAAATACGGGAAATATGTCACAGGAGGGGAGTAAAGGTCGCATCCGCTTTTTGGTATTAGTTAGTTGAACAAGCATAAAACTCATCTGAGAAATCGAGATCTGGTTTCTAAAAATAAAAATTAGAGTATTAGACAAAACATTTTTAACCAATGAAATAAACTACTTACATGGGACGAAAACCCGAAAAAGAGGTAGTTAGGTGGCTAACCCTGGAAGAGTTAAACGAAGAAATTCGCAGGAGAAAAATCTGCTCAGAAATCCTGAGAAAACTTTTCTTCATCAAAGAACTCTACAAAGGAGCCACAGTTCCTCAAGCAGCGAAAGAAGTTGGAGTAAGTAAAGTTATAGGCTACGTATGGCTTGAAAGGTGGAATAAACAAGGTTTGGAAGGCTTAAAACCGAACTACGGAGGGGGAAGACCTTCAGAATTAA
>JAPDIY010000024.1 GCA_029259335.1 Archaeoglobi archaeon | reverse complement strand
TTGCCCCATGCTCATCGTAAGGCCTTCGCCTCACTCCCAAGGGGACCTATCGACATGGTTTATCCCCGAGCTCGCAGAGAAGCTTCATCGTCGGCACTGCCACCTCAGCCTCTTCCCCGATCGGGGATCGTTTTTAAATCAACGTCAGAGTTAATATACCTTAATGCCCTCAGCAGATATTTTTAACTTTTATAAAAAGTTCTCTAAATCTCTCATCGTTCTTAAAAAACACGGCAGGAAATTCAGACTTCTCTACTCTAACCGTATCCTTCGGTTCGGCGCTTGTTTGACCATCTGCGATTACGAGTGGGTTGTCAGCCTCCACCTCTATTTTGCGCTCTATATTCACAATGAATGGCTTCCAGCCATATCTGAAAGGAGCCAACGGAACAATTGTGATGCAGTCGAGGTAAGGATCCACCACTGGCCCACCAGCAGAGAAAGCGTAACCTGTAGAGCCGATTTGTGTAGAAATTATAATTCCATCACACCTTATCCTGTCTGCAAGGATATCATCCACCCTTATCTCAACGTGTATCAGTTTTGCAGGCTGTTTACTCACAACAGCTATCTCGTTAAGCGCTAGTATTTCTCTTCCACCCATATTACATTTGAGTCTTGGAAAAATCTCGATCTCGAACTCCTCAACAGCTTTTTTCAATCTCTCCTGAAAATTTTCGGGATTTGAGTGGGTAAGCAATCCAACTCTACCCATGTTAATGCCGAATATGGGTGGACAGTGTCTTAACTTCTGCAGAATTCTTAGTATCGTTCCATCACCACCAATGCTCACGATGAAATCGTAACCCTCAAGGTCAGGCGTAGGTTGGGTAAAGAGTGTGTACGAAACTCCAATTTGATTCAGAACATCTTTAACCTTCTCAATGATCCCGTCCGTCTTGTAAACTACAGCAGCCTTCATTTGATCAGCTCCAGCAGCTTTTTATGCAGTTCTTCATTAGCTGCGACGATGTTAAGCCTTTCCTGCATATCAAACTTTTTATTCCCTAAATCCCTCCCCTTATCATCTGTAACCCTGCCGCCCGCCTTTTCTGCTATGAAAATACCTGCTGCAGCATCGTATATTCTGAGCATTCCATTTTGCCTGATATCGATAAAACAGTCAAAGGAACCGTCAGCGAAGAAGCAGAGTTCAGTTGCAGCACTGCCAAATATCCTCATCCTCCTGAAGGGATACTTTTTGTCAGGATAGTATATTATTGCGTTGCAGTAAAGCGATCTCTCCTTACTCACTCCTATTTTTTCGCCATTTCTGTAAGCTCCTGTTGAATCGGCGTAGTATTCATCCCCCGTTGCAAGGTTGCAAACGTATCCGAAAAAAGCATCTTTCAGCTTATCAGAATTTGAAAAACACAGACTGACGGAGTAAATCGGAATGCCACGTGTTGCATTGAAGGTGCCATCGAGTGGATCGAGGGCGACAAAAATATCTCCTTCTCCAACCACACCTGATTCTTCCGTCACTATCGTCACATCATGCCTCTTCAAAATTTCAATGGCGATATCCTCCGCAACTTTGTCCGCAGCCTTTGTTGGTGTGCCATCTTCTCCCATCCCCACAGTCTCCCTTCTTTTGCTTAAAGGCATTGAAGACAGAGCTTTCCTGACGTTCTCTGCTATCTCCCTTGAAAGTCTTAGAGCGTCTTCCTCATCCATAATCTGCACAACGTTCAGGGCAAGATATAGTTTACTGAATGATAAACCGCTGCAGCTACTAGGGGAACGGAAAGATTGTCTTGAATATAATATCTTCCAACTCTCTCAACCTTCTCAACCAACGCCCCGGCAATGCAGGCAGATAACGCCGGAACAGGATTTATAAAGATAAGAGATAATGCAAATGGCAGTATAACCATTATCATGGTTGCTAAGGCTCCAGAATGCTGAAACTCCAGCCTTTTCACTATTCCTCCTATTCCATCCCCCACTATTGATACTAGAATGGCTGCAAAGCATGCCTCCATCGGAAAAACTGCCGTTACAATAAGTGTTGCCAAGCCGAAGTAGATGTACGCTCCGATTTTTTCTTTCTCATACTCTCTCACCACGAAGGAAAGAATCCCGTATCTGAGGCGGAAGATTTCAAAAACGGCTGAAAATGTTAGAATAGCAGTTATACCGATAATCAGAATCTCCTTCCCCAAGTAAACGTAAGCCGGAACGTAAGCGAGACCTATAAAGTGAATGGATTTTCGAATGATCTCTTTTTTAAGCTCACTCAACTGAAATCCTCTCTAACTGACTTGTCAGGTTCCAGATCATTGTTCTTACGTGCATTGGAAGGTTGGGGTCTGCGGATATATCTTCCAGAACGGAAATTGCGGATGCGGCTTCGAGTGAGATTTCATCAGTTGTTGTTAACTTCTCTTTTATCTCGCTCGCTACTTTTCTAACGTTCCTTGGAACCGTTTCGTCAAAGATGATTCTATCAAGCGTATCCAGAACCTCTTCAAGTTCCTTCTTCGCCATACTCACCACCTCACAGAACTGCAAAGTTTTAATAGCTCGGACACAACTTGATGTCGTGAGTGATAAAAAAATTTCGGAAAAGGACATTTCGAGTGCAGCGGAACTGCTTTATAAAGGAGCTAAAATGCTTGCCCACCACTGCCCTGACTGCAAGATCCCATTGTTCGAAAAAGATGGAAAAATCTTCTGCCCTTCCTGTGGTAGAGAGGCTGTAATAGAGGGGCAGCAGGAGGAAAAAATGGTAGATGAGAGATCATCGGAACCAAGGCAGCCTTCCATCAGTCAGGATGCTACAGAAATTGCTGATCTTAGTAAAAAAATTGAACTCGCTATGTCAAAGGTATGTGACATGATAATGCAGTCTAGAAGCGTAGAGGAGGTTAAAGAGCTTTCAGAATCTCTTGAAAAACTTGCAGACGTGATGAAAAAACTGAAATAGAAAATATTTTATTCCGTTATATCAATTTTCGACATGGACAGGTTTACAGCGCTGCTGATTGTAATGGTGTTGGTTTTACTGGGCATTGCAGGTTTTATCGGTTATGCATTCGGTCTTGTTACACTTCTGAGAATAGTTCTGTTTCTCGGCTATCTTGGCCTTGCAGTTATTTCAGCCTTCTTTGTCGCTTTGCTACTTTATGCAAGATCAAATTACTTCCTTTCAGCATTGTTGTCCCTTATTGCCTCAGGCTATGCAGCTTATCAGTGCTATACTTGGCAGCATCCGGTTCACGTTGCCTATATCACGGCCGCTTACATAGTCGTCATAGCGGTTGGTCTCTGGTGGATTTCAGAGCCTGATCTGAGCCTTTACGAAAGGTTGAGGGATGCTCAGGCCCTTGAAAAAGCGGGAAGGTATAGAGCTGCAGCGAGGAAATACGAAAAGAAAAAGGATTATGCCAAAGCTGCAGAATGCTATCTGAAAGCTGGACTGCAGGAATCTGCTGCGTGGTGTTATGAGAAGGCTGAAATGTACGCCAAAGCCGCAGAGATTTACGAGAGAATTGCAAAAGATAAGGAGGACAAATTCTACTGGAAAGAGGCTTATGAAATGTACAAAAAGGCCGGAGAGCATATGGAGGCTGCAAAATGCCTTGAAAAGTATGCTGAAGATGAACCATGGTTCTGGGAGGATGTGGCTAAAATCTACGAAGAGAATGGAGATGTTGAGAATGCGAGAAGGGCGTGGCAGAAAGCTCTTGAATACTATCTTAAGGAAGCAGAAGAGGAGGGAGTTTTCTGGGAGGATGTGGCTAAAATCTACGAGAAGCTTGGTGAAAAGGAGAGAGCAAGAGAGGCAATGATGAAATTCGCTGAATACTGCGAAAATGAGGCAAAGAGCGATCCTGCATGGTGGAAGCATGTTGCTGAAGCTTATGAAGTGTTGGGCGATTCAGCAAAAGCCAAGGAAGCGTTTGAGAGGTATAATGAGTATAAGCATCAACACTAAATTTATGATTAATTTCGTAAAACTTTTAACATCATCATAATTTTTTCATCTTATGAGTAGGACACTTGGTATTGAGGGGCAGAATATCCGGGAAACTGATGGGAGCGGGATAAACAAGTTCTGGGTGAAGTACTACGATGAAGGTGTAAAGCCCTCGCTTGAATATCCTGTAATGCCCGCATACAGGATATTGGAGATAGCTGCAGAAAAATACGCTGATAGGATCGCAGCTTTCTTTTTCGGAAATCAGATTACGTACCAGCAAACCAATGAGGCATCGGACAAAGTTGCTGCCTTCCTGTTTGATTTGGGACTTGAAAAGGAAGACAGGGTGATCGTTTCTTTGCCCAATACACCCCATTATGCACCGATAGCAGCAGGAATCATGAAAGCTGGTGGGATTGTAGTCCAGTGCAACCCACTATATACCCAGAGGGAAATCAAGTTTCTGGCGGAGGATAGTGGTGCGAGGGTAATGTTCTGCTTCGATCTGATGTACTCCAATATCTCCCCACTGGTTGATGAGGGTGTGCTTGACACTGTGGTTGTTTGCAGCCTTCAGGATTTTATGCTCGGTTCAGCAATGCCTGAAGCCCCTGAGAAGAAGAAAGGTGTTTACGCGTGGAAAGACGTGATGGCATGCGAAAGAACGGACAAGAGAGCAGAGATCAACCCCAAAGAGGACGTGGCTATGTTCCAGTACACCGGAGGAACAACAGGATTTCCAAAGGGTGTCATGTTGACTCACTTCAATCTGGTGGCGAATGCTTATCAGGTGGTGAACTGGGATCCTAAAGCATCTCCAAACGATGTTGGGATTGGCATGCTGCCGGTTTTCCACGTCTACGGTATGACAATGCTCAATGCAGCGATTTTGATGGGTTCGAAGGTCATCCCTATGGCCGATCCAAGAAACTATCCGATGGCTCTCGAAGCGATTCAGACCTTTAAGGTCACAACTCTCACTGCGGTTCCGACAATGTACATCGGAATGCTGAAGATTCTGGAGGAGAAAAGCTATGATTTGAGTTCTTTAAGAATCTGCACGAGTGGTGCGGCTCCTCTGCCTGTCGAGGTGAAGAAGAGGTGGGAGGAGCTAACGGGGAAGAGGATAAGCGAAGGCTACGGGTTGAGTGAAGCCTCACCCGTTACGCACTGCAACCCGCTGTATGGGCTCAACAAGGCTGGGAGTATAGGTATTCCGTATCCGGACACAATTGCGGTTGTTATTGACGATGATGGTAACATACTCCCGCCGGGAGAGGTGGGAGAGCTTGCCATCAGGGGGCCACAGGTGATGAAGGGGTACTGGAATCGCAAGGAGGAAACTGAGAAGACGCTGATAAACGGGTGGTTGCTGACAGGAGATATGGCAAAGATGGATGAGGATGGCTACTTCTACATCGTTGACAGGAAGAAGGACATGATAATCGCTGGAGGTTTCAACATCTACCCAAGAGAGATTGAGGAAGTGCTTTACGAGCATCCAGCAGTGGCTGAAGCTGCTGTTATTGGTGTTCCCGATCCATACAGGGGTGAGACGGTAAAGGCATTTATTGAGCTCAAGCCGGGATGGAAGGGGAAGGTGAGTGAAGAAGAGATAATCAAGTTCTGCAAGGAAAGATTGGCTGCCTATAAGGTTCCGAAGCTCGTGGAGTTCAGGGATGAATTGCCCAAATCGCTTGTGGGTAAAGTGTTGAGGAGAGTGCTGAGAGAGGAAGAGCTGAAAAAATCAGGTTAATTTCCAATTTTTTAATTCACGCGCTGGCTATTTTAAACAACCATTATAGTTAGGAAGAAACTGAGGCTGCAACCTATACATAGAATTGGTTCAGGCAATTCCCTGCGTTAAGTGTACACTCGGTTTCCATGTTGGGATGATTTTCCCGCCTATGGTTTCCCCATTTCTCTGTTATTGCTTGAGCTGTTGCCCTGTAAACTACTTTCTGCTGTCAGCTTCAAAGCACCTCCACTATGGTTTACTAGCCTTTGCATTAACCAGCCCATCTATAGTTCAACATCGTTATCGAAATCATCGATTAGATTCGTCAGATTGTAACCCATCCCGCATTCCAGCAGTTGTAGCATCGCACATATGATGTCAACACCGAAATCACGCTCGAGGGGATAGGTTCCGGCAACCACATTATCCCAGTGAACTCCACCCGCGGAGCGTGCTGATCGCCGCTGGCTGAGTACGTGATCACAAATATCTTTCCATCCTCATCAGTGTTATTTCACCACTGACGATCAGACCATAGTCAGGATGCAGCTTTTTCACGGAAACACACCTCCCAGAAGCATGTAGGCTGTGGTGGAAGCAGTATTGGCGAGAATCCAGGAGGCTGCAAGAACCCTCCTGTTTGCATTAACGAGAGTGAGAGATGAAATATGAGCCAAAGCAACTCCTTCCATTACACATATGAAAACGAGCAGAAGGTAAGCTGTCAGATCCGCTGAGACTGAAAACAGCTTGTAAAGCAGATACGGGATTTGAGATGTCAGAACAAGAAAGATGAGCGAGGCAAAATCAGCTACAATGAGCAGGAGGGTGACGGGTAAAAGCTTCTTTTCATCGATTTCCACTTCAAACAGCTGCGAATATGCCAGCAGGAAAAGTGTGTTGATGATGTATGACGATGAGGGCAGCAGAGCTACGTAAATAGGAAACGGGAGTGGGACTGCGGGGATTAAAAAATTGAAGAGCACATCATCACCCCCTATACGGGAAGCGGGAAGAATACAGCAGTGACAACACTCGCCACCACCCATGAGCCTATTAGATATTTTTCACTTCGACAAAAGCGAAGGTCGATGCGATACCAAGAGTTAGTCCAGAGACGACA
>JAPDIY010000075.1 GCA_029259335.1 Archaeoglobi archaeon | reverse complement strand
TCAGGTATTTCAATCTCCATTTTCAGGAGATTTCAATTCTTACTTGGCGAGGGGCCGAAGGCACGCGAGGAACCGACAGCATTTCAATCTCCATTTTCAGGAGATTTCAATTCTTACGAAACCACCCGCAACACCAACCAAGCAAGGAGTCAAGCAATTTCAATCTCCATTTTCAGGAGATTTCAATTCTTACTGCCTGTGCCCGAAGCCGTGCCGGGGCACGAAATCTTATTTCAATCTCCATTTTCAGGAGATTTCAATTCTTACGTGGATTGATCTACACACAGCCCCCGACACGTGGACAAATTTCAATCTCCATTTTCAGGAGATTTCAATTCTTACGAACTACTTTGTTATGGTCAAAATGCCCATAACAGGTATATTTCAATCTCCATTTTCAGGAGATTTCAATTCTTACCTGGCGGTTAAGGAGAAGCTCGGGCTGGTCAAGCTAAATTTCAATCTCCATTTTCAGGAGATTTCAATTCTTACGGAAGCGATCATCACCGTCTGAATTACGGGTGATAATGATTTCAATCTCCATTTTCAGGAGATTTCAATTCTTACGGCTCACGAAGGTGGAGATGAGGGCTGAGCACATCGATAGATTTCAATCTCCATTTTCAGGAGATTTCAATTCTTACAGAGGCTCAAACTACTGGAAGAGAAAAAGACGGTGTACATTTCAATCTCCATTTTCAGGAGATTTCAATTCTTACAAAGGGTGTTGTGGCCCCCATCGATAACGATGCTTACAATTTCAATCTCCATTTTCAGGAGATTTCAATTCTTACATAGTGAAGTGATAGCATTCTGTAGAGAACTATTGACAACATTTCAATCTCCATTTTCAGGAGATTTCAATTCTTACCTATATCGGGTCAGAATGGCCAGTTTTGAAAAGTACATTTCAATCTCCATTTTCAGGAGATTTCAATTCTTACTTTCCGCACTTATGGTGCATAGCGTGTAGACTAAACGATTTCAATCTCCATTTTCAGGAGATTTCAATTCTTACAGTAGAGTATGAATATATGCCAGAAGAGAGCATGAAGTGTATTTCAATCTCCATTTTCAGGAGATTTCAATTCTTACAGAGCGGATCACTGATATACCATGCAGATGTCGTCAATCCATTTCAATCTCCATTTTCAGGAGATTTCAATTCTTACCATATCTCGCTCTATCGTTGGAGATTTCAGTTGCTAATTTCAATCTCCATTTTCAGGAGATTTCAATTCTTACTGCTATAACACGATTTTAATACCCCCAGAGGCGGGTTTCATTTCAATCTCCATTTTCAGGAGATTTCAATTCTTACGTTAGAAAAAAAATTAAGAGTATAAACGGTTAAGGTATATTTCAATCTCCATTTTCAGGAGATTTCAATTCTTACTCAAGAGATAAAGATTAAGTTTGTTGGAATGAAATATATTTCAATCTCCATTTTCAGGAGATTTCAATTCTTACGAAGAGTTCTGTACTTTCCGCTCCAATACTTCTGGACGAATTTCAATCTCCATTTTCAGGAGATTTCAATTCTTACTGCGATAGCCAGATAGCCCAACCGTACATCAGTGCTTTTCATTTCAATCTCCATTTTCAGGAGATTTCAATTCTTACCGCAGGAAGACGTTAACAGACTCAACAAGTTCGGAAAAAATTTCAATCTCCATTTTCAGGAGATTTCAATTCTTACCCGTTTCTATGACAGCGAGAACATAGAGTGGAGAAACCATTTCAATCTCCATTTTCAGGAGATTTCAATTCTTACAAAAGAATGAAGAGACCACAATGGCATACTCCCACATATTTCAATCTCCATTTTCAGGAGATTTCAATTCTTACTATACTGGTGCTGGAATTGCAACGACAAAGTTTCTAAAATTTCAATCTCCATTTTCAGGAGATTTCAATTCTTACGAAATCCCGCAAACATGGCTAAAATGGGTTGAAAACTGATTTCAATCTCCATTTTCAGGAGATTTCAATTCTTACAGAGGATGTTGACAACAAGTTCAGATGTCTTCATCAAGTATTTCAATCTCCATTTTCAGGAGATTTCAATTCTTACCTCACCTTATACCACCAGCCATAAGAGCACTCGCAAGACATTTCAATCTCCATTTTCAGGAGATTTCAATTCTTACGTGTGTGCTGGAGCTTCGATTGGGACAGCTTCAGCAAAATTTCAATCTCCATTTTCAGGAGATTTCAATTCTTACGGCGTTGTTGTTTGTAGTGTCCCATTCTTCTACATATTTCAATCTCCATTTTCAGGAGATTTCAATTCTTACGGGGAAGTAGTATGATGGCGGAAGTTGAAAAACCAGAAATTTCAATCTCCATTTTCAGGAGATTTCAATTCTTACGCTATGAGTGAGGACGTAGAAGCCAAGCTCCAGGAGTAATTTCAATCTCCATTTTCAGGAGATTTCAATTCTTACCAATCTAACAGCGTTTACGCCTTCGTTCAAGACTGTTTGGATTTCAATCTCCATTTTCAGGAGATTTCAATTCTTACCCTCCTCCAACTTCCCTTTGCATACCAAAATATAAGCCTAACGCCCCCCAATCCCATCATCATGCTCGCATATCTCATCCATCCCGCCACTTTAAAAACATCCACCAAACGAATCCACGCCTTCATCGATCTCCACCGACCCTAATCTCCAACCTACAACTTCCCACCCTTCATTTCACCCCACCCAACCCTTGCCCAACAAAAGGCACCTCACATCTCCAGTCATTCATTACCAACTAAATTACAGCCAAAACAATATTAACCACTAGTAAAAAGACACTCACTCATACTCTTCCTATGTATCCTGTGGAAAACCATAAATATTTCCATGCTTAGTAATAGTATGGTTTATTTTCTCAATGAGATTGAGCATAAGTACCTCACACTCAACCTCCGACCCAGGATTAGGCAAAATCCCGTCCCTGAAGAGCTTAGAGGGTGGAACTGGCATACCCCACCGCTAAAACCGTACTACGACGTCAAACTTCCGATGTATCTAATATGCAGCCAGTACTGCCCCAGCATGCGGGACGTTTACCTCACAATGGTGGAGCGAGTCAGGGGCGAGGAAAATTTCAGCATATCTCTCGGAAAAGCAATCCACAATGCGATCTCACAGGCCATAAAGGAGGCCAAGAAAGGTAGCTTTAACTCCACACCACCTGCTCACGAAAATGACGCCATAAATTCGGCAGTTAGGCAAGTGTGGGACTACACACTCGCCCTATGCCGCTCAGCTTATCTCAAAATGAGATCGGAGCAGATCTATGCGAGCGATGACGATGTTGTACTAACCTCAATCCCCTTCCTCGTCGAGCACAGGATGGATGGCTCCCTTCTTGGTTGTAGCGGTATAATAGCGGTTGACTGCTACGACTACATGCGAAACATTGTCTTTGACGTTAAAGTTGGTGATCTCAACCCGAAAATGAGGCTCTACACTACTGGTTACGCATTGATTCTTGAAAGCATTTACGAGATACCCGTTGATGTTGGTTGCATAGTGTCTGTAACCTTCAACGGAAACAAGATGAGCGTAACCAAGGATTTGCACTATATAGATGCAAATCTGAGGAGCTGGTGGGTTGAGGAGAGGGACAAAAAGGCTGAGATAGTTTTCAACGAGACCGACCCAGGGAAAGCTGATAATTGCAGTAGAACCTGCATTTTCAGGAGTTACTGCCTATGAGGCTCGTTGTTGATGGTTTCGGGAAGTTTATAGGAGTTGAGGGTAATCTGATAGTTGTAAAGGAGAAGGGAAAGGTTCTGAGGAAGGTGAAGGCTGAAGATCTCAAGCAGGTGCTTATCATCGGTAAGGGGGCGATAAGCAGCGACGCCATAAGACTGATGCTGCAACACCGTGTTGATCTGGTGTTTTTGGAGAGGAACGGCAGGGTTGCTGGCAGACTCAGCCACCCGCTGATAGGTACAGCCAAAACGAGGAGGGAGCAGTACTTTGCGTACAACGACCACAGGGCCGTGTACTTGGCTAAGGAGTTCGTCAAGGCGAAGATGATGAACCAAATGTTTGTTCTGATGAACCTCGCCAAGTCGAGAAAGGACTCAAACCCCGAACTCGCCACTTCTCTCTTGAATGCCAAGAGAGATATAGGGGTATGCGTTGATGAGCTGATGGATGTAGAGGCGAGTAGAATAGATGACGTCAGGGAGGCAATTCTCGGGATAGAGGGAAAAGCTTCGAAACACTACTGGGATGCCATATCTGAGGTAATCCCAAACGAGTACGGGTTTAACGGGAGGAGAGGGGTTGAGGCTGGAAGTCCGAGGTATGCTCAGGACATCGTCAATGCGATGCTGAACTACGGCTACTCCATACTGCTTGCTGAGTGCACTAAAGCCTTGGAGCTTGCAGGTTTGGACCCCTATGCCGGGTTTCTGCACGTTGATGTGTCTGGCAGGAGTTCACTCGCAATAGACTTCATGGAGGTTTTCAGGCAGCAGGTTGTTGACAGAGTGGTTCTCAGGCTGATCTCCCGAAGGCAGATAAAGCCTGAAGATGGTGAGATCCGGAACTTCGTGTGCAGTTTGAGCGATAAGGCGAGAAGAACGCTGATATCTGCTATTTTGGATCGACTGGATTCGAGAACACAGTATGAGGGCAGAAATCTGACATACTCGTCAATAATACTGCTTCAGGCGAGAGGAGTGGTATCTTTTTTGAGGGGCGAAAGGAGGTATCAGGGCTTTTTCCAGAGGTGGTAGGCTGATAGATGTCAGCGATGTGGTGCAATATTTGTACTGCCCGAGGAAGGTTTACTTCCTGAAGGTGGCGGGGATTAGAGTTGCCAAGCCGAAGATGGAGGAAGGGAAGGCCGTTCAGGAGAACGTTAAGGGAACTCTGGAAAGATTTGCCGAACAGCTGGGAGGAGAGTTGCAGACAAATGTTTACTTGGAGGGTGCAAGGCTGGGTTTGAAGGGTGTTCTGGATGCTCTGATCTTGGTTGGGGGAGAGGAGGAGGGAATGGGAAAAGAAAAGTCAGGAGAATGGGGGAGGGCATATCCGGTTGACGTGAAACTCTCAAAGTTTCAGTCCGTGTCCTACGCATGGAAGATGCAGCTAACAGCCTATGCTTCTCTGGTTGAGGAGAACTTCGGTGTTTGTGTTAAGAAGGGGTACATCTACCTCGTCGGGAAGAGGTTTCTGGAGGTTGAGATCGATGCCGAGAGCAAGAGGAGGCTCAGGGAAATTGTTAAGGACGTTGAGAGTGTGATTGTTGAGGAGAGATATCCAAGGGCTGCCAGATCAAAGAAGTGCGGATACTGTGAGGTTAAGGACTTTTGCGTGTAGTTTGCTTTTTTCCTTAAAAGGCCCTTAAGAGTGGGCAATTTTTATTAATTTAATTTATTCAATGGCAACTGCAAGACTGCGAACTCTTGATGCTGGCATTACTCGTTTGCCTGATGGTATCGCCATTCTTACAAACTGGGGTGGAGTGATACGTCATGCTGTTCTTCGGAGCACTTCTCGCCTTTGGACAGGTTTGTACTGGCAATCGCTGTGAAGGTTGCAATTACCGCAGGAGAACGGTGGTTAAAAATAAAATGCTCTAAAGTTGGAACACAACCAGTATTTTAACTCTTTAACTTGGTGGAAAGGTTAAGTATGCTTACGACATCTTCTTCACTCAGATCCGTTATCCTCCTCTTTTTTAGGTGCTCTCCGATAGCCTTTATGATGTCGAGGTTCTCTCTCAGTGTAGTCCCGGGTTCAGGTTTATTGCCAACACCTATGAAGAAATCCTCAATGTTTGCCGTGACAGTACTGAAAAGCTGGTATTTCTCCCCTGTAGTTTCATACAGTATGAGCGAGGAATATTCCAGAGCTCTTGCATTAACCGCATACAGTCGAAGCCTCTCTCTTAGAACCTCATCCGAGGCGTTGTTTAGGTATTCCAGCGCAGATCCTGCGTCTGCAAGTTCCATTAGCGGATGATCGGAAAGGTCTGCAGTGTAGTCTTTTATGGCTCTGATTTGCTCTTTCTCAGACACCCACTCAAAAATAAGGTATCCATACGCAATGAGGAGGAAAGCTGTGAGCACCAGTACTATCCTCATTGTCTTCATGGCCATTCCCCTCCTCTTGCTCTAATCAAACGAACTCCACGCCCGTGTCCTTCACAAGCTCCACGCCGGTGTTGCTTATCACGACAGCAGTTGATGCACACCTCGTGCAGAGCGGGATTATGAAGATACAGTCTCTCTCATCCTTCACGAACCTTTTAACCCTTCTTGCCAACACTTCTCTGTCGTTTGGATTCAGCTCTCCGCGAAAGGCTGAGTACTGCACCCTCTGCAACCCGAACTTTTCGAGGAGCTTTGCAAGTTTCGTTCTGCTCGAGTCATCGGAGATGTCGTAAACGACAAGGTGGAGCATGTGGTTTGTTGTTATGGGGATATAAAGTTTGGTTGGTCACTCCGGTTGGCACGATAAACAAACTGGACAGGTTTATCACAGCCTTCGAGAGAGACCCGAAATTCTGGATGGAGCACGATCTCAGCCCAATACCAAAAGAGCTCCTAATAAGAATCGGAGACCTTGACCGCTATGAAATTGTGCACTGCAAGAATCTGCTGAGCTATCTGGACAGTTTTACAGCCAAATCGCAATGGGTGAAAGCTGTGTCAGCCTTCCCAATTCCTGCCAAAAACGCTGAGGTTGTTGAAAAATCTGGAATTGTCTGTGTTACCACTGATAGGGGTGTAGTTCTTGGACTTCGCTTGCTGAATGGAGTGTTCGATCTGAGTAAAGCTGTGTTCTCCTGTGAAGAGGGAGCGATAGAATGGGGAAAGGACGTTTTTATTACCTTATGTAAAACCTGTAGAACTCATCTACAATCGCGCTAAATCTTGTTCTTCCGGATTTCCTGTTTTTCTGGGCTGAAAGGTAGTCGGCTGT
>JAPDIY010000059.1 GCA_029259335.1 Archaeoglobi archaeon | reverse complement strand
TCTCGATGTTGATGTTGAAAGAGAAGTTTTTAAAAAATATCCCGGTTACTGCATTCGGTGTGGAAAAAAGCCATGTGAGTGTGATACGGTATGAGGTTCCTGATAGTCAGTGACGATGACATCAAAAATGGGGTGGTGACGGACAAGTACTTCATATGGACGGAGAAGGTGCTTAAGGCAAAAAATGTAAATCCAAAGGTGGTTGCGGAAGTAACAACATCTGGTTGGGGTGTTTTTGCAGGATTGAATGATGCTTTGAAGCTTCTCGAAGGTCTGCCAGTTGATGTATATGCAATGCCTGAGGGCAGTGTTTTCTTCCCTCACGAGCCCGTTATGACAATCGTGGGTAACTATCTCGACTTCGCCAGATACGAAACATCGCTTCTTGGCTTCATTTGCCATTCGAGTGCGGTTGCAACTCAGGCGTTCAGGTTCAAGCTCGCTGCTGAGGATAAGAAAATCTTCTCCTTCGGGACGAGGAGGATGCATCCTGCAATTGCTGCTGCGATTGAGAGGGCAGCATACATCGGGGGAGTTGATGGTGTAAGCAATTTTGCTGCTGAAAAATACATTGGACTCCCGAGCATGGGAACAATGCCGCATGCGATGATCATCTGCTTCGGAGATCAGATTAAAGCTTGGAGGAGCTTCGACGAGGTTGTTGATCCTGATGTTTCAAGGACGATGCTTGTCGATACGTACTTTGATGAGAAGACTGAAGCCATTATGGCAGTTGAGAATGTTGAAAATGTCAGTGCTGTCCGCCTCGACACGCCATCCTCAAGGAGGGGCAAGTTCAGGAAGATTGTCGAGGAGGTAAGATGGGAGCTTGACATTAGGGGAAGGAGGGATGTCAGAATTTTCGTCAGCGGCGGATTGAGCCTTGCAGACGTGCTTGAGCTGAGAGATATCGTTGATGCATTTGGCGTCGGTACAGCAATAAGCGGTGCAGGACCGATAGATTTCGCTCTGGATATAGTCGAGAGGGAGGGCAGATTTGTGGCAAAGAGGGGGAAGAGAGGAGGAATGAAACAGGTTTACAGAGACTGGGAAACAATGGAGGATGAGGTGAGACTTTTCATGGAACCGGAGGCTGAGGGGAAGGAAGCCATGCTCAGAAAGGTCATTGAAAGGGGAAGGATACTGGCTGAGCCGGACATGGAGGAGGCGAGAAAGCTTGCTTTAAAGCAGATGGAGATAATAAGGAAGCTCGGAAGAGAGCAAGAATTTATTGGCTGAAGAAGTCGTCAACCGACCCGTATTTATTCACAATTCTTAGGTAGAGGTCGTCAAGGACTCTGCTTGATGCACCCCACACCAACTGTCCTGCACACTCGAAATTTGGACCCCAGTCAGTGATCCTGCGGGATTTCAAAACCCTCCTCAGCTCATCAACCAGAATGTCGCTCACCTCGTTTCCGTCGGGTGTGAAATTCAGACTGCTTATCATCCCAACAACTGGACAAATGCGAATTCTGTACTCCATGACCTCTCTCGGCTTCAGAAAGCCGAGGACATTTACTTTATCAGAATTTATTCCAAGTTCCTCTTCCACTTCCCTCAATGCAGCCTCAACTTCGCTTTCACCGTCTTCAATCATCCCTCCGGGAAAAGCAACGTGCCCCGCACTCCTCGAAAGACCTTTTGATCTCTTAATCATAACAATTTTTGGACACTTCTCGTCAAACAAAGGGATCAAGACGGCAGCCATGCTTTTCTTTTTTACTTCATGGTCGAGCAATTCACTAAGCTTCTGACTTAGCACAAATTAAGTCTCGCAGAATTAGTATTTAAGAGTTTTTCACGCCAGAATAATTGGGGAGAAAACCTTTTTTACCTTCCTTCCAAGTTGTAAAGTGTCGAAGCTTAAAGCTCTGATTGACGTTACCAAGCCAAAACAAACTTCGTTATTGATGATTACCTTTGTAGTTTCCTACCTCGTAGCCTCGGATATGCTTGACTTTAGATTTGCAGTTGCAGCATTCTCAATGTACCTTGCCATTGCAGGTACAACAGCTGTCAACATGTGGCTCGACCGGGATATTGACGCTTTGATGCCGAGAACAAAGAACAGACCCGTTCCAGCGGGAAATCTGAGTCCATTGGAGTGTGCAGTGTATGGACTTGCACTGTTTTTGATCGGATTTGCTACTGCCTTGACAGTTAGCTATGAATTTGCTGTAGTCATCTTTTTCGGTCTGTTTTTCGACATTGTGATCTATACAATCATGCTGAAGAGAAAAAGCCCTTACTCAATAGTTCTTGGTGGGTTCGCTGGAGCGATGCCGGCACTTGGAGGGTGGGTTGCTGTTCAGAGTTTCACCCTGCCGGGCTTCATAATTGCCGCAATAGTTTTGCTTTGGATCCCCTCCCACATATGGTATATTTCGATGCACTATGAGGAGGACTACAGGATTGCAGGTATTCCGATGTATCCTCTCGTGGTTGGGATGGAGAAGGCTTCTTGGATGATAGTCGCTGCAACAGCAGCGATGCTCTTGCTGGCTGCGAGTCTTTACATCCTCCTCCCGTTGAGCATCTTTTACCTTGTGGTGTCCATAACCGCAGTTTCCTTTTTCCTCTACAAGGCGATTAAGTTCGCTCTATCTCCTGATAGAGTTGGAGCGAGGAAGATGTACAAGCTTGCGAGCATTACTTTAGGCTTGGTCTATCTCTCACTTCTTCTGGGCGTATTTTTATAAACAAGGAGGGTCTCCTTCCTTTTGATGTGGAGCATTCTCAAGGCTTTGCGAGAAAATCCCGAAATCCTTTACAACTCACAAAAACGGAGGGGATTGAGTACTGAAATCATAGACAGGGCAATTGAGCTTGACAGAAAGTGGAGAGAGAAGCTTAAGGAGGTAAATCAGCTTAGAAAGAGGAGGAATGAGCTTGCGAGGATGGTGAAGGATGCCAAGGGAGAGGAGAGGAGCAGGATAATAGGGGAGGCTAAAAGGGTCAGCGAGGAGGTAAAGGTGGCGGATGAGGAGCTTAAAAGAATTGAGAGGGAGCTTGAAGAGGTTTTACTCTCCATCCCCAACATAATTCACGAAAGCGTTCCTATTGGGAAAGATGATACCGAGAATGTGCCGATAAAGTACTGGGGGAGAGCGAAGGTATACTTTGAGGATGTGGACTCTTTTGTTGAAATGACATCTGGAATGGCTGAGTATGAGGTAACGGATGTTAAGCCTGTCGGTCATGCGGATGCCGTTGAGATTTTCGGCTGGGCAGATCTTGAGAGGGCTGCCAAGGTTGCCGGGTCGAGATTCTACTACCTCCTCAACGATCTTGTTTGGCTAGATTTTGCCTTAACCATGTACGCTCTCGATTATCTGAAAAAGGCGGGCTTTACCATCATCAACCCGCCTTACATGATGCGCAGAGAGGCATATAGCGGGGTTACGGCCTTCAGCGACTTTGAGGAAGTGATTTACAAGGTTGAGGACGAGGATCTTTATCTGATAGCCACGAGTGAGCATCCCATAGCTGCAATGCACATGAATGAGGTTTTAGAGGAGGATGGATTGCCATTGCTTTACGCAGGAGTCTCTCCGTGCTTCAGAAAAGAAGCTGGGGCGCATGGTAAGGATACGAAGGGCATATTCAGGGTTCATCAGTTCAACAAGGTGGAACAGTTCATCTTCTGCCTTCCGGAAGAAAGCTGGGACTGGCATGAGAAACTGCTTGAGAATGTCGAGAAACTCTGGCAGGGGCTGGAATTACCCTACAGAATTGTGAACATATGCACCGGTGACCTTGGCATAGTTGCTGCAAAGAAGTACGATCTGGAAGCGTGGATGCCTGCTCAGGGCAGATACAGGGAGATGGTTTCATGCAGCAACTGCACGGACTGGCAGAGCTACAGGTTGGACATAAGGTATGCTGAAGAGAAAGGGAAGCCGAGCAAAGGTTTCGTTCACACACTAAACTCTACAGCAATTGCAACTACGAGGGCGATAACGGCAATAATCGAGAACTTCCAGCTCGATGATGGGAGAGTTGAGATTCCGAAAGTTCTGCAGAGATATCTCGAGCCGATTGAATCAGCGCCGAAAGATTACATTCTACCGCAAAAAGTTAGTAAAGCCTGATGAACTTTTCGAAGGGCGTTAAAATCTCACAGTCATTTTTTCTCACCACAACTGTGTCCTCAACCCTAACCCCTCCAACATCTTTGTAGTAGAGTCCCGGTTCGACCGTAACCACCATACCCTGCCTTAAAATTACACTCTGCTCACTTATCCTCGGCTCTTCATGAACTTCAAGTCCAACGCCGTGACCTGTTGAATGAATAAACCCTTCACTCTTCTCCGTTCTGTATCCATGACTGCTCAGAACCTCCTTAACCCTCTCGTGAACGTCTTTAGCATCAACTCCATCTCTCATCATCTTCAAAGCTTCCTCCTGAGCAGCGACAACTGCTGAGTACATCTCCTCAAGATCATCGTTTTTGCTCAGAAAGACCGTCCTTGTAAAGTCTGAATAATAGCCGTGATCCATACTTTTCGGAAAGATATCGATAATAAGGTGATCCTCGATCTGTCCCTTTCCAAGTTCGTGAGGGTCGGCAGATAGCTTTCCCGTCGAGCATATCGTATTCTCAGCAAGATAACCCGCTGAAAATAGCTTTGTGTCAATAGCTCTCCTCACTTCTTCACATTTTTTAAACCTAAAATTTTCAATCAGCCATTTGAATGTACTCGTGATCGCATTGCTTACTTCCCGTATCTTCTCGATTTCACCGCTGTTTTTCACAATCCTGAGCTTTGAAAAAGGATTTCTTACGACTCTTACATCGAAGTGCTTCATCAGTTCGAAGGAAATGAAGGAGGGCAACTCTTCTGGAATCAGAACCCTCCTGCATCTACCCTCCTTGAGAACAGAAACCAAAATTTCAAGAAAAGCTATTTTAGCGTCATTAAGCTTCTTTAACTTTTCCTTAAAGCCCATATCCTCAAGCGAAACTATCTCTTTAACTCTGCTCTCCCTCTCTGCCCTTCTTTTTTCCATTTCGGGAACGAGCAAGATTTCAGTACCGTCAATCCCGGATATGTACGTGAGGGGGTCGTACGTCTTGAATCGAGTGGCATAGAGAAAATTAGCATCTCTGCTTGTAGCGTGCATGATGAAGTACTCTGCATCGTTTTCTTTGAGCATATCAGCAATCATGAGCTGATTTCTTATCTACGGATTATATTTCTTTGGTACCGTTAATTTCAATCCAAAATCTTCTTATACTCATAATTAGCTGAATGATTAAAAACAGAGGTGTTGGGTATGGATGAGGCCTACAACTACCAGCTTTTGATAAAACACATTTTTGAGAGTGGTGTGAATTATGCTCCGAAACAGGAGGTTGTTTACAGGGATTTGAAGAGGTACACGTTTAAAGACATCTACGAGAGGGTGCATAGGCTGGCAAGTGCACTGGAGGAGCTTGGGGTTAAGAAGGGGACAAAGGTTGCCGTCTTGGATTGGGACAGCAACCGCTATTTGGAATGCTACTTCGCCATACCCATGATGGGTGCAGTCCTGCACACCGTAAATGTCAGGCTCAGCCCTGAAGATATACTCTACACCATGCAGCACGCTGAGGATGAGGTTGTTCTCGTCTTCAAGGACTTCGTCCCCCTGATCGAGTCCATAGCCGACAAGCTCGATACCGTGAAGAACTACGTCATCATGACAGATGACACGATGCCAGAAACGAAGCTGACGGACATCGAGTACGAAGAGATGTTGAAGAAGGCAAGTCCACAATATGACTTTCCGGACTTTGATGAGAACACGATGGCAACGCTCAGCTACACCACAGGTACAACTGGAAGGCCGAAGGGTGTGTGGTTCACCCACAGAAAGCTCGTGCTGCACACCCTTGCGGGCTGTGTTGGACTTACTGGCTACCGCTCTCCCCTCCGTCTGACTGGAGATGACGAGGTTTACATGCCTCTCACACCGATGTTTCACGTCCATGCGTGGGGAGTGCCCTACATGACCTGGCTTCTGGGTATCAAGCACGTTTATCCGGGCAGATACGAGCCTCAAATGATTGCAAAGCTCGTGATGACTGAGAAGGTTACGTACAGCCACTGCGTCCCGACCATTCTGCAGATGATCGTTGACAACATGCCCGAGGGCTTCAAGTTCCCCGGCTGGAAGGTTCTGATTGGTGGATCAAAGCTCCCGAAGGGTCTCGCAATGAGGGCAAAGGAGAAGGGTATCTACACCATGGCGGCCTACGGAATGTCCGAAACCTGCCCGGCATTGACTGGAGCCTTCATAAAGCCACACCTGATGGACCTGGATGAGGAGAAGAAGATTGAGCTGTCGATAAAGACCGGCATACCCTTCCCGCTCGTTTACGTCAGGGTTGTGCACGACGACTTCACGGATGTGAAGCCGGATGAGAAGGACATGGGCGAGATCGTTGTCAGAGCGCCATGGCTTACGGACACCTACCTGAAGGATCCGGAGAAGACAAAGGAGCTTTGGGCTGGAGGATGGCTGCACACGGGAGATATTGCGGTTGTTGATGAGGAGGGATACATAACCATCGTTGACAGGCTGAAGGATGTTGTTAAGAGCGGTGGTGAGTGGATCTCGACGCTCACACTCGAAAATCTACTCAGCTTACATCCAAAGGTCAGAGAGGTTGCGGTTATCGGTGTGCCGGACGAGAAGTGGGGAGAGAGGCCGCTTGCCATCATCGTACCGATGCCCGGAGAGAAGCCAACACAGGAGGAGCTGAGGGAACATCTGATGAAGTTCGTGGAGGAAGGAAAGATAACGAAGTGGGCGGTACCTGACAGATTTGAGATCGTCGATGAGATACCCAAGACGAGCGTCGGGAAGATAGACAAGAAGGTTTTGAGGCAGATGTACTCTTCCTAATTTTTTCCCATCTTTTGTTTCCAGTAAGGTGAAGATGTCAGAAAACTCGCTGAATCTCTGAACATCAACGTTTACTCCATCTGAAAATCTTCATCTTCAAAAATAAAGACGTCCTCTATCCTAACATTGAAAACTCTTGCTATCCTGTAGGCCAGCCTCAGAGAGGGGTTGTACTTGCCCTTCTCCAGAAAAACTATCGTCTCCCTCCTAACCCCTACCCGTCTGGCAAGCTC
>JAPDIY010000023.1 GCA_029259335.1 Archaeoglobi archaeon | reverse complement strand
AATCGGTTTATTTCCTGTGAAAAGAGGTTTGATTATGTCTCTTTGCGTGGAAAGGTTGGATTGCTTGTTGTTTGTGAATTTAGTGTGTTAAGGAAGAGATTGGGTTAAAGGTTGTGTAAGCACCCTAAATTTTTTAATTATATTAGATGTGACTTATGCAAATCTTCATATCCATCAATTAAAAATTTAAATACCACCTGTGCAAACATATGGTAATGAGGGCACTTTGCCTGCTGCTAATGGTCATACTTTTACTCCCTTCCGAAGTGTATGCTGCAGATTTTTCGATGGAAGCAAATGATTTTGCCGCTGTTTTGCTCAAAAACACGATATCGAACATGGAGGTAAGCAACAAATTTATAGATGTCCTCAACAAAGCCTCTCAACAGTTATCCGATCCTCTCTTCCAGAACCTCTGGGGAGTTGTTTACGGTGCCATTGTTGTCTCGGCAATTAACAATGAAATTGTCTCAATCGTTCTCGATCATGTTTCAAAGAACCAGTCCCTTTCCGTTAAAGTCGGACTTGCGTTCAGCTATCTGGGTAGCAACAGTTCGACAGTCTTCGGTCCGATGAACGCCAGTAAGGGTATTGCAATGATAATGAAAAACGAAACCGATGTGCTCGGAAACCATAGTTACAAGTACTGGGGAAACGAAACTTTGCTTAAAGCTTATGCAAGAGTTGTGTCCGAGGCCTTCTACAAAAACATCGTTTTTACCACAAAATTATTTAAAGAATTTAGTAAAGCTTGGCAGTAAAATTAATAATAATTATTATTACAATCATTTATCAAAATCAAAACTTAAATATATCCAATTACAAATTATAAAGTGTGCATTGAGGAGGTGGTGAAATGAAAAGAGGATTGATGGCTGGATTTTTGGCACTTGTTGTGCTGGCGGCAGGAATAACACCCGTTATGGCTAAAGCCTTTACCGGTGAGGCCAACGATCTGGCTGCAGCACTGCTGAAGAACACAATTTCAAATCTGGAGATAAGCAACGAGTTTCTGGACATACTGAACAATGCATCTGCAAATATGTCAGCAACTGAACCGCTCTTCCAGAACCTCTGGGGAGTTGTTTACGGTGCCCTTGTGGTTTCTGCGTGGAATAACCAGATTACAGGGATGGTCTTGGATAATATATCCAGCAACTCTACGTTAACGGTTAAAATTGGACTTGCGTTCAGCTATCTGGGTAGCAACAGTTCGACAGTCTTCGGTTCGATGAATGCCAGCGGTGGAATCGCCATGCTACTTAAGAACCAGACCGATGTTCTGCCCGATGCTACAAACTATCCATACGATGATGCATCAGGCAAGACGTACTTAGAAGCCTACGCTGATGCTCTGACGGATACAATAATGCACAATGTCATCTTCATGATCAAGCTGTTCAACGAGTTCACCAACGCGTGGAGTTAAATTTTTTATATTTTTTTAAAAAATAAATCAGTCAACAAGTTGTTCGGAAACTTCTTTCTCAAATCGGATATTACCTTAGTAGCTTCTCCTTGAATTCCTTTGGGCTGTTCTTCAAAAAGACCTCAAAGAAGCCATAGGTAATATGCCGTACTTTTCAAAGGTATAGGCGAGAGCGTAAACAGGTTCACTACCTACTACATAACTTACAGCTTCATAACTCTGTTTCCGATATGCACGTCACCCGTGCTGTATGGGATGTAAACTATCGTCCTGAAGGGGCTGAGCGCATTTGCCCTGCTGAAGATTCCAAGATTGGACATCAGTTTTGAGTGGCTGAATTCAGGATTGGAGGGGTTGTGACCATGAATTTGTAGGTGATGTAGTCAGTCTTCAAGTGTCGTAAATCTTCCTCTTCTTCCCTCCATGTGGACAGAAGTGGATGGAAATGTGCCTGACTTCTGGATGTTTAGCCCTTATAGCTTTGGCTATTTCTACAGAAAGTCTGTCAGCGTCTTTAACCGTCATTTCCTCGTCAACTGTAACGTGCAGATCGAGATGGATAGAATTTTCTCCCGTGTAAACTCCAACCATGTCATGAACTCCTTTTACACCTTCAATGTCTACACATACGCTCTCCACACTTTCATAAAACTCCTCGGAAGGCGATAATCCGAGAAGGAGTTTTGCATTATCCTTCACAAGCTTAAAGGAGTTGTAGAAAATTATCAGAGCTATCAATAATGTAGCAACGCCGTCGAAAATGGGTTGGCCGAGCCAAACAAGTCCAACACCCACGATTGCAGCAAGGGTAGAGAGAGCATCGTTCATGCTCTCGATTAAAAGCGTTCTGTTCAGTATTCCAGCTCTTCTTGCGGAGAGGAAAGCAGCGAGAAGGAGCAAAAATAGGACAAAAACTTCGGCAGCTATTGCGGTTTCCGTGTTTTCATAAAGACCTGTCGGAGATAGAATTTTATCGACACCTTCTTTTGCCAGTTCAAAGGATAGAAACGCTATAAATCCAACTCCCACTATCAGGGAGGCAACGTTTTTCGCCATCTCATGCCCTAAGGGATGAGATGGGTCAGGAGCCTTTCTCGCAACTCTCTCTGACATCAGTAGTATTGAGATCATGGTGATATCAACAACCGAATGCAGAGCATCTGCAAAAATTGCCGTAAAGCCGGAAAAATGGTAGGCTGCCAGCTTGACTCCAAGGGAAAGAACGTAGATCGCAAGTATGTCTATCATACCTTCTTCACGAACTCTGCCGGGAGCTTCAGCACACTTGCAAGCCCGACAAGGTTCTCCTTAGATATGCTCCCATCCGCAACATCCTTGAGAATCTCCTTGGCATTGAAGGCTATCCCCAGACCCGCTCTCTCTATCATCAGCCTGTCATTTGCTCCGTCACCAACAGCGACGACGTTTTCCGGACTGATTCCCTCCCTCCTCGCTATCTCCTCCACAATTCTCGCCTTCTCTCTTGCGTCAATTATCCTTCCTTTAATCCTCCCTGTCAGCCTACCGTCTTTTATTTCAAGCTCGTTGCCGAACGCATAATCGAGGCCGAGCTCCTCCTTGAGCCTATCAGTGAAGTAGCTGAATCCACCGCTAACAACCGCAACCTTGTAACCTGCCTCCTTCAGACTCCTGACAAGCTCTTTAGCTCCTTCAGTGAGCTTTATTCTGGAGTAAATGTTCTCCAGAACTTCAACTGGCAATCCTTTTAACAGCCTTACCCTCTCCTCAAGAGCTTCCTTAAAGCTTATCTCCCCATTCATTGCTCTCTCCGTAAGCTGAGCCACCTCTTTATCAACTCCCGCCTCTTTTGCCAGTTCATCAATTATCTCAGCATCAACAAGCGTTGAGTCCATGTCGAAAACGATGAGCCTCTTCTCCCTCCTGAAAGTGGTGTACGGCTGCATCACTATATCCAGTCCCAGCCTTTCCGCCTCCTCCCTCAATCTCTTCTTTATAGCATTCGCATCCCTGCTCCCTATATCAACAAGAAACTCAATCGAAATTAGCTCTTCTCTTGCCGTAAGGCTCGTTCTCTCAATATTTATCCCAAAATCAAGAAAAACTTGCGTGACATCCCTGACTATCCCCACTCTGTCCCTTCCGAGAATCGTAACAACATAGAGGTTCTTCTCCTCCTTACCTTTTCTAACAAAGGGTGTGAGGCTGGCATGAACCTCCTTTCTCCTTGCAGCCTCCTCCACCCTAGCCCTAACACACTCTTCGTCCTCGACCTCAGCGACAATGAACATGACAAACATTCCCTGCAGAACCGACTGCTCGATATCAACAATGTTGGCGTTGCAGTCGGCTAAGGCCTTCGATATATCGTGAACTATTCCTGGCTTATCCTCGCCGTAAACCGAAACGGCAATGAGTTTCACGATACTAATTTCCTCCCAGTGTTTTTAAAAATGCTGCACGAGTTCGTAGAAAAACCGGTTGATCTCGTAAAGAGGGGCTCTTACTCTCCCAAATTTTCCGCATCCGATTGTTGGGCTTATCAACCCTGCACCCTTAATCTCCGCTATAATAACTCCTCCATCCCTGCCGTATTTCATCGAGATATCAACGATATCCTCTCCACAGATTATCAGGTTTCTGCTCCTTCCGACGATTTCCTCAAAAATTTCCGCAAACTCATGGGGTCTCTTTTCACCTATGTCTCTGAAGTATCTCTCAACAGTTTTCCTCCAGTCAAAAATTCCGGATTTGAGATCTTCAAAGAAATAGCGAACGATATACGGGATTTCCATATCTGAAAGAGTGAAGATACGCATACTCCACGAGAGGGAGTCATAGATCGCTCCAATTGGTAGGGCCAATCTGAAGTGTTCGAGCAGCAAAGCTGTCTCCGTGTCGAGTTCTGAAGTCGGAATCAAACCCTCCTTGCAGTGCCTCAGGAGAAGATCCACCGCCTTCCTACTCTCACTGTCTCCACCCAGAATTTCGGTAACAAGCTTCAGTCCATGATTATAAGCGCTCCGTAGGGACATGCTTTCACGCATTCATAACACTCCTTGCATTTGGCCGGATCTATCCTGACAACCTTTCCTCCTTCTCTGATTATTGCCTCTGGCACAGGGCAGACTCTACTGCACGTTCCGCAACCCTGACAGCCAAGGACTGCTATCATTTAAAAACTCCTCCAGTGTCTTTTTCACCCTAACACAAAGCTCCTGTATGACTCTATCCACTTCCTCGGCCACCTTTTCCTTCGGAGCGGGTTTGTAAATAAAGTAATAGCCACCACCTTGCAGTGGCATCTTAATCCTGTAAGCCATCCCTGCTATAAGCAGCCTTTGGAGGGATTTATAGACCGCACTCTCACCCTTACCCACAACCTCGCTTATCTCCTCAACCCTCTCCATCCCCTGAAGCAAAGCCTCGTAAACCCTTACATCTGCAGGAGTTAATCCGAATATGCATTCGAGCATGTTTCCACAGTTCAGCGTTGAAACCATCTCTTTTATGGACTTCATGACTGCAGAGCCTTGTTTATCTCCGCTTTCACAGCACTCTCAGGCATCGCACCTATGAACCCGCCAACGACCTTCCCCTTTCTGAAGAAAAGCACTGTCGGGATGCTTGCAATTCCATACTCAAATGCTACATCCTGATTCTCATCAACGTTCAGCTTGTAGAACTCTGCCTGCCCATCGTACTCTTTCTCAAGCTTCTCAAGCACTGGAGATATGTAGCGGCAGGGCATGCACCAGTCCGCGTAGAAATCCACCACTACGAGCTTTTCGCTCTCTATCGCTTTCTTGAACTCCTCACTGTTAAGATGCTTCATTCATATCACCTCCTTTCAGTTTTCTTATCAACCTCCTGAGCTCAACTTCATCCGGCACACCGAGGATGAGATATTTTTCATCAACCACCAATGCAGGAACTCCCCTTATCCCATACTTAAGGGCTTCCCTCATGCCCTCATCGGTGTTGACCGGAAGTTCGAGAGCTACCACTCCCTCATCTTTCGCAACCTTACTCACCACCTTCTCCGCTTTCGGACAGTAGGGGCATGTTGGGGATGTAAACAACTTCATCATCACCATCCTTCATCACCTCAACAATAAACTTTGGCCATAGTATATAAATGGTTTTACCGGTTTTGACCAAATCGATAAAAACTATGCATAAATCGTTAAAATATCCCCATCTTCAACCACGTGGTCGAGACCAACTCTCTGACCACCAAATTTAACCGACTTCCCCCACACCTTCGCGTACCTGAAATTCTCGAGAAAATCTCGATGCAGTTTTCTGCATATATCCTCAACCCTTGCCCCCCTTCTTAAAATCATCGGATTTTCCATGTCTGCCTTCCCACCAGGAGGTTTGAGATATACCCTTATGAAGTCCAGCTTCCTGTAAATCTGCTCCTTCAGAAGATCGAGATTAATCCCCTTCTCAGCAGAAATTTTGATTGCGCCATCAATTTCAACATCCATCAGGTCTATCTTGTTCACAACCGTGAGGGAGGGAATGTAAACTCTGTTTCCAGCAAGCGCATCAATCAATCTCTCAATGCTAAGTTCTTCCCTTATAACAACATCCGCACTGTGTACCTTGTACTCCTTGAGAATCTCAATAATTGTTCTCTCGTCAATACTCTGATTTACGGTTGAGCTTATCCGCACCCCTCCCCTCTCTTTCTTCCTTATCACAATGTTGGGAGGTTTTTGATCCAATCTTATTCCACCCTCGTAGAGTTCCCTCTTGACAATATCAATGGTGTGGAGGTTGAAGACATCAGCAACAATTATGACCAGATCAGCGACTCTAACAGCAGAGATAACTTCCTTACCCCTCCCTCTACCCTTCGAAGCCCCATCCACTATGCCCGGAACGTCTATTATCTGTATCGAGGCCCCCTTGTAGTTCAGAATTCCCGGAACGGGTTTGAGAGTCGTGAAGTCGTAGTCAGCAACCTCACTTTTAGCACCCGTAAGCCTGTTGAGTATCGTTGATTTACCTACTGAGGGGTAGCCTATCAAAACAGCAGTGGCATCCCCCTCCTTTTTCAGGGAAAAGGTCTGTCTTGCAACCTTCGTTCTTTGCTTCTCCGCCTCCTCCCTCAATCTTGCGAGCTTGGCCTTAAGTCTGCCTATGTGGCGCTCAGTTGCTTTATTGTAGGGTGTCCTCTTTATTTCCTCCTCAAGCTCCCTGATCTGCTGCTCTATACCCATCTAAATTCATGAAAAGAGAGTCTGAATAAAAATTTTGGTACTATAGCAGCATAAAACTTCCTTCCGAGATAAAGACGTAAACTCCAAAACGCGAATTTAACACCTCTGGTGCCCTCACATAAAAGAGTTAAATGCCAGCTACCGAATCCATAAATTTTGAGTTAAAGCCGCCAATTCATGAAATTTGAAAGTACAGCGCAACAAGCTTTATTACATCATCAACAATTTCCTGTCTCACCGCTGGATCATTGGTGGAAAAGTATTGCTGAACTGCGTTGGTTACCGCTGTAATGACATCCTGTTTTGTGGGGGTGTCGGTGGTCCAGTCGAAGGATGGGTTGTACTTGGAGACTATTTGTTCTAAGGTGTCGTTGACGTTGTCCGGGTTGGATTCTCCTGTTTCCGTCATCGAAAGTTGATAACTTTCAAATGATTCTACCAGTGGACAATAATCTGTAGCGCTGTTGTTGACACTATAAATTGCATCGCAAATACCATTGCCATCAGCATCACTACACGAGTCCCCCCAGAAGTTACCTACACAACCCACCCAA
>JAPDIY010000040.1 GCA_029259335.1 Archaeoglobi archaeon | reverse complement strand
TGTCGTAGAGGGCATTGAAGAGCACGAGGGAGTTATGGACAGGCTTCGAAGGCTTGCTGGAGAGAGAATTTTCAGGACTTAGTGCAACAATTTAATATGCACAATACCAATCTTTTACATGGAAGAGTTATGGCTTGAAAACGGCGGGGAAAGGTTTCAGGTTTTCCATTTCAGAAACGATAATGACGCCTGTATTGTAATGGCTCATGGATTCGGGGCGGTGAAGGAAGCTTTACTCCCTTACGCTGACGTTTTCAAAGAAAAATTTGACGTTCTTCTCTTCGACTACAGACATTTTGGCAAAAGTGATGGAGAACCGAGGCAACTCATCAGCATCAGAAAGCAGCTTGAGGACTGGGAGAGGGCTGTGAATTACACCAAAGAGAGGTATGAAAAGGTAGTCCTGTGGGGCTCATCCTTCAGCGGCGGACATGTTTTGGTTGTCGCCTCAAAAACAGAAATTGATGCGGTTATCTCTCAAGTTCCCTTTGTGGATGGGATCGCATGTGTAAAAGCGGCTGGAATTAAAAACGCCACGCTTCTAACATTAGCAGGAGTAGTAGATTTAATTGCTTCTATGTTTGGAAAGGAGTACAGATTGCCAATAGTATCGTCTCCCAACCAGCTTGCCTTCATGAACACTTCAGACTCGTTGAAGTATTTGGATATGATTCCTGAGAACGTAAAATGGGAGAATTCAACCCCAGCGAGAATTGCTTTAACTTTACCAAGATACAGACCGGTAAAATTTGTTGATAAGATAAGCTGTCCCGTACTATACGTTGTTGCAGAAAAAGATGCGATAACTCCTGCTTACGCAGCATACGAAGCTGCAAGGAGAACGAAGAAAGCAAAGGTTTTCAGCGTTGACTGCGGACACTTCGATGTCTATATAGATTACTTCGAGGAGTGTGTAAAGGCTGAGATGGACTTTCTCGCTGGTAGCTTGTAAAATTTCAAAAAAGCTTTATGAATTCTCACGAATTTACCCAACATGGAATACATCGAGATAGACTGTCCGATATGTGATGATGGAAAATTGCATAAAGCGGAGGTTCTGGAAGTTAAAAAGGGAAAGTTCAGAAGGAGAACTTCAGAGTTCGATGCTACTGTCATCATAGTCAGATGCACCGACTGCGGAACGAAAGGAGTTGTCAGGAGAGTTGAGCAGATCAACATGGAGAGCTATGAGTTCCCGTTTGAGGATTAGCTTTGACGGGAACATCGCGGAGGATCACGTAATCTGCTGGGGAATAACGGTAGCATTGCTTAAAAAATCCCTTTTCGGTAAAACTGCAGAGGAGAGAAAGAGAGTAATCCGGAAGAAAGTTTCTCAGGCCATAGAAGAGCTTGGTATAGTGGATATCGCAGGTAGCAATGAATTCAGGGTATCCATGCTTTCAGCATGGGTCAGATACTACGTTTTCAAGCTTGAAACCGATGGAAGAAGCTACGTTCTTAACATTTTGTCTCCGAATTCACCCATAAAGAGCTTTCGCAAAATACTGGACCCGTTGAAAGGACTTTTTGAGAAGTACAGCAAAAACATTGCGAGGCCCTTGGCCTACACGGATGAGTTCATGCTTCAGGAGTGGATCGATGGTGTACCTCTCTCGGAGTTCAGAGATGGCGATATTATGAAAAGCGATCCTGATACGGTTAGGATGATCGAAGAGTCGATATTCAGAACTGCAAAACTCCTTTACCAACTCTGGAAGGATGGTTACATCTACACCCCATGGGAGGATTACGAGGTTATGTATCGCAACGGTGATATCATTCTTCTCGACGTTACAAGGTTCTCAAAGAGAGCTGACGGGAAGTTTTTTGATTACTACTATGGCGCACCCTTCACACCACCGGACGTGATTAAGCCGAGCGATAATCCCGTTCATCGCCTTTACTACAGGGGGGTGAGCGAGAAAGATTACTTCGGGGTTGACAGAAAAAAGTACCTAAAGCTATTTTTAATGGGAATCGCGAGCGAGTGTAAGAGCTTTGAAGAATTCAGCCGTATCTGCCCTCCAGAGTTAAACGCTGAATCAATCTGGACTATTTCAGACCTTCAACAAAGGCTCTGACGTTCTTTCCGAGCACGGAGTGGTTGTATCCTCCCTCAAGAACTGAAAACCTTCTCCCCTCGCATTTGCTCTCCGCATTTTCCTTCACAATTTTCCCGATCTCTCTGTAATCTTCAGTTTCAAGAATCCCGCCCCAGTCATCCTTATGCCTGTCGAATCCTGCTGAGACCGCAATAATATCGTACTCCTCTTTCCTCAAAAAGTCATCAATTCCCGAAACGTCTCCCCCTTGCATGTGGAAGTACTTCACATTCTTATCGTTTGCAAACGTATTGGCCGTACCATCTCCGAAATGCAGATCAAAGTCCACGATTGCAGCTTTCCCTATCCTATCTTCCTTTAGAAGCTTTCTCACAGCTATCGCCACATTGTTGAAGTAGCAAAATCCCCAGCTACTGTCAGGGCTTGCGTGATGTCCCGGAGGTCTTATGGCTGCAAATACTGGCTCGGTGAATGCGATCTCTGAAGCCTTAATCGCTCCACCGACAGCAAGAATAGCCACCTCATACACCTCTGGCTCACTCTTGACATACTCATAGTGCTCAGGGGTGTGAACAAGCAGAACATCCTCTTTTGTTGCAGGTTCAGGCTCAACAAACTCAAAATCTCCGAGTTCTTCAACAATCGCCTCCATCCTTCCAGACTCTGCAGCAGGATCTGAGGTGTAGGCCGTGTAGAACTTTGGGTGAAATACGATTTTCATACACATCAGTCTCCATAAAATTCTTTAATTTTTCCGGTTATGAGGTTTGATGATTGCATCCGCTCCGGGCAAGATAATTCTATTCGGGGAGCATGCAGTTGTTTACGGAAGGCATGCTCTCGTTTCAGCGATAAATAAGAGATGCAGGGTTAAGGTTAAAAAGGCAGGGGATTTCAGGATAAAATCCCGGCTTGGAGTTACAGGCTTAGATTTTGAAACCCATCCCTACGTCAGCTTTGCCATTAAAAGGTTCGACGAGGTTGCAGATGTTAAAGGTGCTGATATAGAGATTGAAAGCGAAATTCCAATTGGATCCGGTCTCGGAAGTTCTGCTGCTGTCATCGTGGCGACGCTTAAAGCGTTAAGCGCTGAATTTGGGGTTGATTTGAACAACGAGGAGATTTTCGAGATAGCGAAAAAGGTGGAGATTGACGTTCAGGGGAGAGCAAGTGGTATAGATCCGTTCATAGCCACATACGGAGGTGCATGGCTGTTTCCTGAGAGAAGGAGAGTTGATGTACCTTTCAGCTTTTTCGTTGTCAACTTAGGCGAGAAATCAACAGCCGAGATGGTTTCAAAGGTTGCTGAGCTGAAAAACAGGCATCCTGAGGTTGTGGAAAAGATTTTTGATGCTATTGATTTAATCTCACTTGAAGCCAGCAGAAACATGGGTGATGTTGAGTTTGTGAATGAGCTTATAGCTCTCAACCAGTCTCTGCTGAGGGCGATCGGTGTTAGCACTCCGGAGATAGATGAGCTCATTGCGAGATTTGAGAGAGGAGGGCTGGTAGCGAAGATAACCGGAGCAGGTGGTGGAGGATGCGTATTTGGGATCTACACGGGGAAAAAGCCTGAAGGGAGCATGATCGTTGAATGCGAGACGGAAGGTGTGAGAGTTGAAGAGGAGTAGGCTCAGAATACTGAAAATTGGCGGATCCGTCATCACAGACAAGGATGAGAATGCGTTTGAAAAACTGAGGCAGAATGCCCTTGAAGAAGTTTGCAGAGCCATATCGGAGAGCTGGGAAGACTTGGTTGTTGTTCACGGCGCCGGCTCATTCGGTCATCCGCATGTTAAAAAATACGGTCTGAATCCACTTGGAGCATCAAAGGTTCACCTTGCATGCCTGCGTTTGAGTGAGCGTTTCTGTTCAGCTCTTTCGAAATTCGGCGTTGCAACCCTTCCAATCCATCCCCTGAACTTCTACACGCGTATCTCCGGGCTGGAGTGTGATGTGGGATACATCAGAAGGGCTGTCGATTCCGGTTTCCTTCCGGTTTTGCACGGTGATGTTATCTTTGGTAGGGATGGTATAGAGGTGCTTTCTGGAGATGATATCGTAATTCATCTGGCAGAAAGGCTTAGACCATCTTCTATAGGTTTTGCCACTGATGTTGACGGAGTAATGGTGAACGGGAAGGTTGTTGAGAAGCTGAGCGCTGAGGATATGGAAAAAATCGGGGATGAGGGTGGAAGCAGGGTGGATGTGACGGGTGGGATGCTGAAGAAAATCCAGAAGGTTTTCAGAATGAGTTACAGATGTGAAATTTTTGTTTTTAGGGGGAACTATAATAATTTGAAGAGATTTTTGAAGGGAGAGAAGGTGGGTACGGAGGTGATTTTGTGAGTACGTCAAAGAGAAAGGTTGATCACATAAGAATCTGTCTGGAGGAGGAGGTTGAGTCAGATTACAACGGCCTTGAGGATGTTATGCTTATCCACAAAGCCCTCCCTGAAGTGGATTATTCAAAAATAAAAACAGAAGTCGATTTTTTGGGGAAAAAGCTTTCTTTTCCCTTTCTGATTGCTTCAATGACTGGAGGGCACCCGGAAACAAAGAATATCAACGCAAACCTTGCTGAGGCTGTTGAGGAAGCGGGAATTGGAATGGGTGTGGGGAGCCAGAGAGCAGCCATTGAGAATGAGAGCTTGGTCGATAGCTTTACAGTTGTCAGAGAGAGAGCCCCAAAAGCCTTCATTTACGCCAACATAGGCGTGCCTCAGGTTCTTGAAAAAGGTGTTGAGGTTGTTGAGAAGGCTGTTGAGATGATCGATGCCGATGCTGTTGCCATTCATCTCAACTACCTTCAGGAGGCAATTCAGCCCGAGGGAGATGTGAACGCCGAGAGGTGTATAGATGCCATTGGGGAGGTGTGCAGGGAGGTTAAGGTGCCCGTAATTGCGAAGGAGACTGGAGCGGGTGTTAGCAGAGAGGTCGCACTGCTGCTGAAAGATGCTGGTGTGTCTGCTGTAGATGTAGGGGGGAAGGGTGGAACGACGTTCAGCGGAGTGGAGGTTTACAGAGTTGATGATGAGATAACGAGGGCTGTAGGTCTCGACTTCTGGGACTGGGGGCTGCCAACAGCCTTCAGCATAGTTGACTGTAGAGGCATTCTCCCTCTCATCGCCACCGGCGGTATAAGGAGTGGTATTGATGCTGCGAAAAGCATCGCACTGGGTGCCGATATCGCGAGCGCCGCCTTACCATTCCTTAGGGCTGCGGTTGAAAGTGCTGAGGCTGTGAAAGAGACCATCGAATACTTCAGGAAAGGGTTAAAAACGGCAATGTTTTTAACTGGTTGCAGAGATACTGAAGATCTGAAAAAAGCACCAGTGTTTGTGAGTGGATGGCTTAGAGAGTGGATTAAGTTTCGAGAAGGGAGATAGCATGTTGAAGGAGGAGATTGAGAGAAGGGCTGAGATAATCAACAAAGCAATTGCAGAATATCTGCCCGAGCTGGAGCCTAAGGGACTTTATTCTGCAGCAAGGCACCTCATTAAAGCCGGTGGAAAGAGGCTAAGGCCGGTCATAAGCCTTCTTGTCGCTGAGGCTCTTGGGAAAGATTACAGAAAGATTTTACCCGCTGCGGTTAGTGTTGAGACTGTGCACAATTTCACCCTCGTCCACGACGACATTATGGACAGGGACGAGATGAGGAGAGGAGTTCCAACTGTCCACACGATTTATGGAGAAGCTACAGCAATTCTTGCGGGTGATACGCTTTTTGCCGAAGCCTTCAAGCTTCTGACAAAATGTGATGCTGAATACGAGAACATTGTGAAGGCAGTTGAGATGCTCTCAGATGTCTGCATCAAAATCTGCGAGGGGCAGTACATGGACATGAGCTTCGAAAGCAGAGATATGATCTCTGAGGAGGAATATATGGAAATGGTAAAGCTTAAAACGGGAGTTCTCATTGCAGCCTCCTCCTCCTTGCCTGCACTCTTGTTGGGTGAAGACGAAGGTGTTGTAGATAGTTTGTGGGAATATGGAATTCTCGGCGGGATAGCCTTCCAGATACACGACGATGTTCTTGATCTTGCTGGAGATACAGGGAAGGATTGGGGAAGCGATTTGCTTAAGGGCAAGAAAACCCTTATTGTGATAAAGGCATTCGAAAAAGGTGTTGAGCTGAAGACGTTTGGTAAGCAGAGAGCAAGTGTGGAAGAGATCAAAGAGGATATTAAGAAGCTCAAAGAAAGCGGTGCCATAGATTATGCCTCTAAGAAAGCAAAAGAGTATGCAGAACAGGCAAAAGAAAGACTTAACGTTCTTCCGGAAAACAATGCAAGGGAAGTGTTGGTCGAGCTTACTGACTATCTGGTTACAAGAAAAAAGTAGTTTGCCGAATCAGTTTACATGTTGAATATAGTAAGTTCGAAGAATATAAGCGAAAAGAAATTGGATTTAGAGTAGGTCGAAACAGGAGAGATAACTGCTGAGAGATTGTGGATTATGCGTAGAGAGGTTTGATGGTGATAAATTTTTAGAAAACTACAAGTAAAATAAAACAAGGAAAGATTTAAAAGTTTTTGAGTATTATCTCTGCGGGTGATAGTAAATGAGGGGCCAAACATTAGCTTTTCTCATCCTGCTGACATTCGCGAAAACCACATTTGCATTCGAAATAGATTCCGAGGGTTATGTCACAAATGTGGTTGATGGAGATACTATTGATGTTTTTGCAAGTTCAGGATTCGGAGTGGGGACAGAATATCGAATAAGGTTTGCAGACATTAATGCTCCCGAATTGAGCACTTTTGAAGGGCAGATGGCAAAATTGGCCCTACAAAATCTACTTGACAACAAGCATGTTTACATCGATGTGGATGATGTCACAACTTACGACAACTATGGAAGGGTTGTGGCTGTTGTGTATTTACCTGTCAATTCAACATGTTTTGAACGTCAATTATTACATGGTTGAGAATGGCTATGCTGAGATCTGGGACTTCACGAACAACGAATTTAACCCGTATGCTTGGAAACTTTATGAGCCGATAGGTACAAATATAACAAAAAAAGTCGTCAACTTAGATACAGGTGAGGAATTTACTTCAATTCAGGCAGCGATAGATGATCCGGACACGAAAGATGGGCACATAATAGTTGTCTACCCGGGAGACTATGAAGAAAATGTGATCGTGAATAAGTCGGTTACAATTACGTCGTATGCAGGTAATCCTTTAGATACACGAATAATTGCTTTGAATAAATCATTGCCCACTGTAACTGTATTGGCCGACAATGTAAAGATTTCTGGATTCAAAATTGAGGGTTCATACTACTTATA
>JAPDIY010000095.1 GCA_029259335.1 Archaeoglobi archaeon | reverse complement strand
TTGTATCCTTTTCGAGCTTTTTGATCCTTTTATCGAGTTCTTCTGGTGGTAGATGCTTCACCACTTCGTAGACTTGTTTTCTGCCCATATATTTGGTTGTTATTTTTAGTATAAATAGTTTTGCTCAGGACAAAAATTAAAGTGAAATAACATTTTTCCAGTAGTTGTTAACTCAACATTAAAGAAAGTTGGGTATACTGCTCCAAGCATCTGATAAGGCAATTTAAGGATGGGATTTGTGACTCCACAAACTTTGCTTCATTGCTACACACAACAGGCAGAGTATCTGACTCGGACGCCTTTACCAAAATCTTAGTTACGCTAGGTTTTGTATCATCAAACGTTAAATAAAATGTCAACCGTCACCTGAAAAATTTAAAACCGAGAATGAAATAAATAATAGGTGACAAAAATGAGATCACTTGATGAGATAATAGAAATTATCGAAAAACACAAGGAAGAGCTTAAAGAAAAATATGGTGTTAAAGAAATTGGTATCTTCGGTTCTTTTGTGAGAGGAGAAGCGAAAGAGGACAGTGATATTGACATACTGGTTGAATTCGAGAAACCGATAGGATTCTTTAAATTTCTCGAACTGGAGGAATATCTGAGCAATTTGATAGGTAGAAAAGTAGATCTTGTATCTAAAAAAGCACTTAAGCCACATATTGGAAAATATATTCTTGAAGAGGTTGTAACAATATGAAAAGAACATACAGGGACTACGTACTGGACATCTTATCATCCATTCAGGAAATTGAGGAATTCGTTGAAGGGATGAACTTTGAAGAGTTCGTAAAGGATAGAAAAACTGTAAATGCTGTTATCAGAAGTCTGGAAGTGATGGGCGAGGCTGTGAAGAAAATCCCTTCAGAAATCAGGAGCAAATACCCAGAAGTTCCGTGGAAATACATTGCAGGTATGAGAGATAAGCTTATTCATGAATATCACGGCGTCGATTTAGAAATTGTATGGGAAGTCATAGATAAGGAAATTCCACCTCTCAAACCCAAATTTGAAAAAATGCTGAAGGAGTTAGAATAAACCCCAAATCATTTAAACGTAGATATGTAGCTTTAAATTTCAGCTATGCCCTATTGCTTGGACTTCAGATACCCGAATTGTATGGGGTTTGGTGAAAAATGAAGCAAAAGATAGCTTAGAAAAAATTTATTTGAAACGGAACACATCCCAACATGACAAAAATAGCAATTCTGTACTGCGAGAAAATAGAGACTACAGCTGTATGGCGTGTGCCAAAAGATCCGAAAGTCTGGAAGTCGTTGGGTTTACTAGCTGTGGCGAATGTCCTGGGATGGTAGTTCCGAAAATGAAAACCACACCTATTTGCAAACTCTAGACAGAGATTACGAAGTACTTTTTGTAGGGGACATGTGTTGAAGCAGCCTAGAAACTGGAAATTGTCCAATCTGGACAGGCTAAAAGAACTCATAGAGTCAAAATTCGGAAAGAAAGTTGTTATCGGAACCCATGGTAAAGGAAAAAATATTAATTTTATTTAAATCTCACATCAAAAGCCGGCTCAACTCCAACCAGATCAGACAACGCCCCCTTACATTCCTCAGCCCACACTGCCTTGACCCTCATCCCCAGCCTGACATCCTCGGGCTTCGCGTTCAGCAGTGGAAGAACCATTGAAGAAGAGGTGCCTTCAAACCGAACCATTGCAAGGATTATCTGCTCGCCCTCTTTCAGAAATCCTGCCTGTACAGCATCAATTCCTGCAATCACCACCTTACCCTTCTCAAGAGGAGGTGAGACCAGAAAGGCCAGCACTTCTCCATACTGGCTCACTTCAACTTTCTCCGTAATTTTCTGAAAACAGCGGGCGCATATCTCCCTCGGGGGGACGTAAACCCTGCCACATCCTGTACAGAGTGTCCCGATAATCTTCCTGTCCCTGAAGTTCTTCACGAACTCGTCCAGATAACCTTCGGGAGCTTTGTATCTGTAAGCACCAATATTCCACTCCCCCTCTACCTGCATGGTTTTCTCGTACTTCTCCTTAATTAGCCCCATCTTTATCACCTCTTTGGAGAATCTCCAAGCACCATCACGGTGTTGAACTGCACCTGTCCACCCCATGCATGTGCAACGGCATTTCTGACGTCCTTCGGAACCTGATGCTCCTCAGCCTTTCCCATTATCTGCAAAGCAGCTTCGACAACCCTCTGCATCCCTGATGAGCCAATTGCGTTTGTCGCATTGACTCCTCCAGAGGGGCAGATGGGAAAGTCGCCGTCAATCTCCGTCACACCCTCCTCGACAGCCTTCCATGCCGTTCCATCATCGAAGAATCCGAGCCTCTCGCTGAACATCAGCTCCTGATGCGGGAAGGGAGCGTATATCTCGGCTACATCTATTTCTTTTTTCGGATCCTTTATCCCCGCCCTTTCGTAAGCCTTCATCGCAGATAGTATCGCTCCGGTCTGATCTGAGTAGTCAACAACAGCAGTCCCCTGATATGCCTCACCCTGATCAGCTTCTTCATCAGCGTAAGCAGCAACTCCCTTGACCCACGCTACCGGTTTCTCAACCCCCAGCTTCTTAACAGCCTCTTCGCTCGCATAAATCACGCATGACGCACCATCACTCGCAGGGCAGACATGACCAAAGCGCATCGGCCATATGAGCATCTCAGTCTTCGCTATATCATCAGCTGTACAGTTCGGCCACTTCAGGTGAGCATACTTGTTCTTCGCAGCATTCCTTCTGGCTTTTGCAGCAACCATATCGAAGTGCTCTATCCCGCATCCTGACCTCGCCATGTAGAAAGCCGCCTGATACGCTGAAATGCCAGCAGCAGCCCCTGCTAGACCCATTATGGCGAAGCTCCTCATATCCATGCCTACCTTCATCATGTAGCTTAGATTTGCATATGCCACATGCAAAAGCCCTGTCGTTGCTCCCGGTTCTGCACTATCGCTGTGCTTCTCCCATGAAACTGCCAGTACAACATCATACATGCCAGATGCCACTTCGTAATATCCCAGATGCGCAACAGAGCCTCCAACTGTCCCACCAGTCGCAACCCTCTGCATGGGCTTTCCTGCAGCACCAATGTAGTCGGCAAATACAAGATCGGGCTGGGCTATCCCACCAAACCCTTGCATGTTACCTACAGCGTAGGCTTCAATGTCCTCAGGAGCTATTCCCGCATCCTCCACTGCCGCCCATACAGCCTCAGCGACAAGTTCAGCCTGATTCACATCCGTTCTCCTTCCATGCTTTGCTTGTCCACATCCGATAATCGCCACATTTCTCATGGCTCATCACCCAGAATGAAAACCAGATTCTTCTGCGCACACAATCCCCACTGTGCATGAGCCAGTGCTGTTCTGCAACCATCGACCTGATTCTCTGCCTCCCCTCTTATCTGCTTTGCAGCTTCAATCAGTCTTATCATGCCTGTCGCACATATTGGATCTCCAGCCAGTGCACCGCCACTCGGATTTACCGGCATATCGCCATAAACCTCTGTCATCTCCTCCTCGATCAGCACCCTCCCTTTACCCTCTCTGCAGAAACTGAGAGCCTCATATGCCATCAACTCCTGATGTGCAAATCTCTCCGTGATCTCTGCCACATCAATTTCTCTGAAAGGCTCTTCAATTCCCGCCATTCTGTAGGCTTTTCTTGCTGCAATTTCGAGTGAGTTTAGTTTCGCCAGATCCCTATCTCTCAGGTAGTTGTCGCAGGAATTTCCTATGCCCTTTATCCAGACAGGATTCTCGCATATCTCTTCTGCGACATTCTCTGAGGCGAGAACGACGGCAGCGGCTCCATCGCAGGGAGGAGCAATCATAAGCTCTGTCAGGGGATCGGAGAACATTTCCGACTCAAGAATTTCTTCAACCGTAATATCATGAAGCTTTCGTAAGGCGTAGGGGACTTTTGCAGCGTTCCTCAAATTTTTAACGCAGACCTCTGCTAAATCCAGTTCATCTACACCATGCTTTTCCATATACATCCTCGCCTGCAGAGCAGCGAGGGTTATTCCGTTAATCAGATCATTCTGTCTGTCGAACCAAGGTTCAAGCATGTACTGCGAAACCTGATGGGGGTTGAATATCCAGCTGTGGGTGTGAGAAACGGCTAAAGCAATATCGTGAACTCCGGCCATCAAACGCTGTGCAGCATACAGCGCAGCATACATTCCATCCTCTTCAGCCTTGCTCTCATCCTTTAGGTAAGCCCCACTTCCACCGATGAGCATGCAGTTGGAAATCGTCCTTCCATCCAGAAAGTCTGTTGAGGCACTTATTACAGTCCCAACATCTTCCCTGCTTACGCCTGCATTCTCTAGAGCAGATTTGGCAACCTCGAAAACAGTCTCTTCTCTCGTTTTTTCTGCATCCCACTCAAGGTTGCTTACAGCATAACCAATAACAGCAACTTTCAAGTTATCACCCCGGCCTGAAGTAGAGAAGGTCAGAAAGCCTTCCTTCTGGCTTCTCAGCCCATACTGGTACGACCTCCATTCCGCTCTTTATGTCCTCGACATCAACATCTCCAATCTTTGCAAAAATCATAGAATCCGCACCGTTCAGTTTTACAGCAGCGATAACTTCAGGTTTATCAAGAGTGACAAAGCCCCCCTTACCATCGAGCTTTTTTCTCACCACAGTGTAGCTCAGAACAACCCCTCTGCCATCCAGCTTGACCAGATTGTTTTCGTTCATCTTTGAACTGCACTTGGGACATATTACGCGAGGTGGAACCACAGTGTATCCGCAGTTTTCACACTTAGCAGCGAGAATCTGTCTTTCTGCAAAACCCCCGTAGAACTTTTCCATTATTTTCCCTGTGTTCCACCTGAATCGGGCTACAAAAGGTAATCCCTCATATCTCACGACTCCCACACTATCACCAATCCAATTATCAATGAGCAAATATTAAATTTTTAAGGATTTTACATGAGCATATATGCTCAAGTGAAAAATTAGAGATCTTTTCTCAGATCGAGAACCCTCTTGGCTTTTCCTTTAGACCTTTCAAGAGTTCCTTTCTCAACAAGCTCAACATTTGTTCTCAGCCCAAGCTCCCTCTGCAACGCCCTCTGAACCCTCTGCTGAATTCTCTGCAGATCGGAAAGTTCTCCCGTAAAGACTTCGTCTCTCATCTCTACCTTAACTGTAATCTCATCCAGCGAGCCGTTTCTCGTTATCACGACAAGAAAGTGATCACCAACTTCAGGTATCTGCATCAGCACATGCTCGATCTGGCTCGGAAAAACGTTTATCCCCCTCACGACTATCATATCATCGGCTCTGCCAAGAATGCGGTGAATCTTCGGATGCGTTCTTCCGCATGAACATTCATCGTCCATTATGAAGGTTATATCTCCGGTTCTGTATCTAAGCAACGGCAGAGCTTCCTTTGTGAGAGGTGTTAAGACCAGTTCCCCTCTTTCCCCCTCACTTACCTGTTCTCCCGTCTCTGGATCAACGATCTCGATGAAGTAATGATCTGCCCATATGTGCAAGCCATTCTGCTCAGGGCATTCGAAAGCAACTCCTGGACCGTTCATTTCGCTCAGACCATAGCTGTCATACGCTTTTATGCCGAAGGAATCCTCCAACCTTTTTCTCGTGTTCTTGCTCCACGGCTCAGCACCAAAGCAACCGATCCTAAGGCTGAGCTTATCAAACAGTCCCAGCTCCTCAGCAACCTCTTTCACATGCAGTGCATAACTGGGTGTGGAATGTACCACGGTTGTACCAAAATCCGCCATGTACTGAACTTGTCTCTCGGTATTCCCTACACCTGCGGGGATTACCATCGCTCCTATAAGCTCTGCTGCATCGTGGAATCCAAGACCTCCCGTAAAAAAGGCATAGTTGACCATGTTCTGGAATACGTCGCTCTCTCTCACCCCAACCATGTAAAGGCATCTTGCTACCATATTCGTCCAGTTTTCGAGGTCTCTGGCAGTATAACCAACAACCTTGGGCTTTCCCGATGTCCCGCTTGAAGTGTGTAATCTCACAAGTTTCTCCTTGGGTACTGCAAACAGTCCGAAAGGGTAGTTCTCCCTCAGATGTTCCTTTGTCGTGAAGGGAAGCTTGGATATATCTTCTCTCCTTGTGATGTCATCTGGCGTAATCCCGGCTTCTTTCAGCTTTTTATGATAAAAGGGAACATTATCGTATGCATGCCTAACAACCCACTTCAATCTTTTGAGCTGCAATTCTTCAAGCTCTTTCTTGGAAATTACCTCCTCTTTCTGCCAGTAAACCTCATTGTATGGCATAACAATTCACCATGTTACCTTGTTTCTTTCTGGCTAAGCTTCGCGGATTAAATATTTGACTGTTTTTTCTTACCATAATTATCAGCAAGAACTTTAAGGATAAACTTAAAAAACAATTGCCACAAGGGAACAAAAAGGGGCCGTAGGGTAGCCTGGTAATCCTCTCGGCTTTGGGAGCCGGTGACCCGAGTTCAAATCTCGGCGGCCCCATTTTTCTTGCTGGTTTACGAGTTCATTTTGTTGTATCTGTTGTATTTGGACATTCCGAGAATTTTGACTATCTTTGCCAAAGCTGTATCTTTGCTTCTCTTAAATTCTACTATTCTTTTTGGTTAATTATACTTCGTTAGTAAGGTTTTTATTATGAAAAATTATTAACAAAAAAACTTATAAAAATTTTAATCATTTATCTAACTCCCATGTGTGCTTCCGCCAAGTTCCATACCACATCCTACGGATTTCGACACACTCCCATCCGGGCTTCTAAGCCCACTTTAACGAGTCGTTCGGTGAGGAGTTGTCCCCAATCTAATTGTCGGGCTTTTAATCCCAGTTAGTTACCGGGGTATACTCACCGTAGTAATTTGTAGGAGTATGAATTACATAAGGCTTTTTATCCCTCAACACTGCATATACGACTGTCAGAAGCTTTCTTGCCGTTGCAACTATTGCCTTCTGAGGTCCTTTTCTCTGTTTTGGTCTTTCATAGAAGTTTCTGAACCTCTCATCGTTTCTTATCGCTACGAAGGCACATTGTACAAGAACCCATCTAAGCAATTTGTTTCCTTCGTTATCTTTCCCGTAATCACTTTGTTTCCAGATTGTCTTATCGACGGTACTAATCCCGCATAACTGCAGAGCTTCTTTGAATTTGGGAATCGCTTTATGTCGCCAATCTCAGCGTAGATTAGCAGGGCTGAGAAGTAGCCTATTCCCGGAATTGTTGTTAGAAGCATTGTTTCTTCATTCTCCATGCACTTCTGCCTTATTTCCTTGTCGATCTCTTTTATTTTTCATTCTCGATTGATGAAAGGATTCTTAGATAGCGTATGCATTCGTTGTTTAAAGATGTTCAGAAATTCTCTTATGTGTTGAAAAGGTTACCTTCATACTTTATTCCATTCTTTGCCAGGATTGAATGAATCCTGTTCTTTGTTGAGGTTGAAAGCTTTTTCAGTCTTATTCTTTCCCTTATTATCTCCCTCAGCTCCATTATTTCATCTGGTGGTAAGTAAGCTGTTGGTAAGAAGTTTGTTCTTGCTAAATCAGCTAAAATCCTTGTATCTACCTTATCTGTTTTCTTCTTTGATTCCGCTATAAGCTTGGTTTTGTATGGGTGGGAAAGGAGAACTTC
>JAPDIY010000005.1 GCA_029259335.1 Archaeoglobi archaeon | reverse complement strand
GCCCACAGTTCCGGCAGACCTCCACGACAGATTGTCGAAATAGACTATAATATCGGGCTTATCACCCTTGGCGACAGGATATAATTTTTCAGGATAGTAAACCTCAGTTCTCCATTTCTCTCCATTTGGCCCTTTGATGGATTTTATCCTCTCTGCTATTTCATCCCTAATTTTCTCGTATTCCGAAAGCCTAGCCACTCCTCTCTTCTCTCTGCCTTTAACGTTTAAAAATACCCTTGCGTAATATCCGCCCCACGACCATGCAATTGTTTCATCCCACTTGACGTTAAGCTGCTCGAATTTCCTGACTCCATTACCATATTCAGCTTTAAGCAACCCCTCATCAATCATCCACTGATTGACGGCAAAGCAACCCTTCATTGCCTTAATCCCGTGATCAGAAACAATCATCACTGCTGTATCCTCATCAAGCATTTTTAGGGTCTTACCAAGCTCCCTGTCCAGCAACCTGTAGTAATCGGGGATGACGTTTTTGTATCTGCTGTTTGGCTCGTGCAGATGGTGATTCTCATCGAAGTACTTCCAGAAAGCATGATGAATTCTGTCAAGTCCAATTTCCACAAACCAGAACAAATCCCATTCTTGAGTCTGGATGAAGTGTCTGATCAGCTCAAATCGCTTTTCGGTCATCTCCCATATCTTCTCTTTAACTTCATCCCTCTCGTCTTTCCTGAAAAGCACATCAAAAATGTAGTCCCCTACAACTCTTTCAATTTCATTCTTGACGTTCTGGGGATAGGTGTAGTTAACAGATGAGTCGGGAGTAATGAAGCATCCGACCATTATCCCGTTTATCTTCCTCGGAGGATACGATGGGGGTATGCCTATTGCTATTGACCTATACCCATTCTCCCCCAGATAGTCCCACACAGTCTTTTCCTTCACGGTTAAGCTGTGTGCGATCCATATGTCTTTGTAATCATTCTTCTTTCTGTGCCTGAAACCGTAAAGGCCAAGCTCACCCGGCGTTTTTCCGGTAGCCATGCACATCCACGCAGGAATCGTTATTGCCGGAATGCTGCTTTTCATCGGGCCGTAGATTGATTCCGACAAGAGCTTCTTTATGTTGGGCAGATCATCAATAAATCTGCTGAAAAGCAACTCGGGTGGGGCGGAATCCAGACCAGCTACGAGGAGTTTCATGCTCAATCCAAATATCCGAGGGCTCTAAGTCTTTCCTTAACCTTTTCTTCCTCCTCTTCCGTAAATACTTCCTCCTCTTCCTCTTCCAAGCTTGCGAGAACTTCTCTGAGCACATAGGTCACATACTCGTCAACTGAGCTGAACTCTGTGTCCTTATATTCTTTCCTCAATTTTATCGTAAACGTCTCTCGGTATCTTTACTTCAACCTCGTCTGCCATATCAATAATCTTCCAGCAAGAGTATAAAAATTTGGTCGTTTCATCCATTGTTCAATCTGCTTTCTTAGTAACCCTCTTTACCCGTCATTTTGCTCTTAACCAGAGGCAAAACTTTTAAAATTGTCAGATACTTCAACCATGGACTTGATATGCATGTACGTTTTCCGCGGTGAGGAGGAGTTTGGTGAGAGCATAGATGTTTATGGTGACTACCTTATAGTCAAGGCTGGCTCAGAGTTTCTTGCTGTGCCGAAAAATTGTATAAAGTCAGTTGACGGGGACAAGATTGTTGTTTCCGAATTTGATGAAGAAAAAGCTGTTGAAGTTGGGAAAAAGTGGGTTGAAGAAAAATCAAAGCCTGTAAGCCTTGAGGAGCTGAAAAGTTACGGTTTTGGAGAAGAGGAGCAGGAGGAATAAGGAAAGGAGTAAGAAGTGATGTCCCTAAAGCAGGTTATAGTTGTGAGAGATGATCTGAAGCTATCGAGGGGAAAGCTGGCAGTTCAGGTAGCTCATGCTGCAGTAATCGGCTATATTCGCTCCGATCCTGCTGTAAGGAGAAGGTGGATTGATGAGGGGCAGAAGAAGGTTGTTCTGAAAGTTAAGGGTCTTGAGGAGCTTATGGGAGTAAAGTACAGGGCTGAGAGGGAGAATCTTGTAGTGGGCATCGTTCAGGATGCAGGTCTGACTGAAATCCCTCCCGGAACGATTACTGCTGTTGTGATCGGTCCTGATGAGGAGAAGAAAATAGACAGAATTACGGGGAATCTCTCACTTCTCAAATAAATCAGGGTTCTATCCCCCTGTCGGTTATGCGGTAAAAGCAACTGTTTCCCTCCTTCATCCACCTGTGCTTGATAAGTGTGGCCTTTCTCATCTCATCACTCCTTTCGAGAGCAAGAATTACTTTTGAGAGGTGGTCAATGCTCGGCCCACCCAGCGGCCTGTCTCTGCCCGTATTCACGTCCGAGAACATCTGATTTGTTATGACTACAGCAACATCATACTTTCTCGCTATTCCAAGCAGAAAGGTGAGCTGAGAGGTTAGCTCTCTCTTTATCTTGATCTGCTTCTTCTCATCCTCAAGCTCGCTGCGGTAGAGAGACGTGAAGCAGTCAACGATTATCAGCTTTACTTTCTCACTCCTGCAGAGTTTTTCAGCCTCTTTCAGGGCAACCCCTTGCTGCCTGAACTGAAAAACCTCGTAGACGAAGACATTTGAAAAAAGGCTGGTGTCACCAAAAATCTGCTTCACCCTCTCGGCCGACAGGCCTTCAGTATCAATGTAGGCAACCTTGTAATCCTTCGCAGCATTCTTAGCCAACATCAGGCAAAGAGTTGTTTTACCTGTTCCACTGTGGCCGTATATCTGAGTGACTGTTCCTGTCTCAACCCCTCCTCCGAGCAGCGAATCTATGCACTTACTTCCTGTTGGAATCAACATCATCGAGCACCTTCATTACTCTCCGATAAACCTGATGTATAGGCATACTGAGTTCTTCAGCTATCCTGACAATGTCATCGAATTCGGGCTTTACATGCCTGAAACCGGGCATAGAGCGTTTAAACCTTACCTCAAACTCCCTGCCTTCGATCTTCACTCTCACCGCCCCATGTTCCCTCTCTGCAATAATCCGATGATAGACAGGAATGACCCGTACTCCAAGACTGCCTGTCAGTCGCATAATCTCTTCAGCTACAATCTCCGCATCCTCCGTCCTCGCAATAACCTTTATCAGTGTTGCTGTCCTCATCTTCTTTCCAAAAGCAGGAATTGCAGTGACGTCAAGAACCCTTTCATCGCTGATGAGCTTTTCGAGGGCATAACCTACAAACTCTCCGCTGATGTCATCAACAGTCGTCTCAATCAAAGCTATGCTATCGTGTATCGCAACCTCTCCAAGAATGAGTCTCAGAAGGTTGGGGACTTCCGTTTCTCTGCTACCCGCCCCATAAGTCACATTTTCAACAAGCAGAGGATAGGCTGGAAAGTCTTCACAGTAGTATGAGAGGATTGATGCTGCCGTTGGGGTCAGTAGCTCTCCCTCTCCTTCAAAAATGACCTTTATTTTCGCATTTTTCAGAACTTCAAGAACAGCGGGTGGCGGGACTGGATATTTACCATGTGAGAATTGCGTAAAACCGGTGCCTGTCCTGACCGGCTTTGCAAACAACCTGTATCCTCTATTTATCAAATTTCTGATGCCCTTAACGCAGCAGACGACATCGAATATGGCATCATCTGCTCCCACTTCGTGAAAAACAGCCTCCCTGTAATCTCTGCCGTGTACCTTGCCCTCAGCCTTTGCCAGTATATCGAATATCGCCAGAGAATCAGCTTTAACGTAATCTTCAAGGTCAGAGCCTTCAATCAGTGATACAATTTCACTGTACTCCCTCTCATCACCTCTTTTTTCCTTCACTATAACCCTTTTCGCCTCTATCCCCTTAACATTAACCTTCTCGATTTGGTAGTCAATTTTAAGGTTAAGAAGGCCTACAATCTCATCAATCTCAGATTTGCCGATTGCTAAGCCTACTAATGAGGATAAAATCATATCTCCACCCGCACCGTTGAAAGCATCAAATATTGCAACTTTCATCAAATCACCACAAGTCTTTTTTATCTCTAAAATAAAAACTGTTTAGGTGTAAAAAAAGAGTAGGTGATGAGTATGGAAATCACGCTTAAAGTTAATCAGGCATATCCGAGTGATTCGGGTAGAGGAATTGCCCGACTCGACCCGGACACGATGTTAAAGCTCCAGATCTCACCCGGAGATATAATCGAGATAGAGGGAGCTCGAAAGACTGTTGCCAAAGTATGGAGGGCTCCCAAGAGGGACTGGGGCAAGAACATAATAAGGGTCGACAGGTTCATAAGGGAAAATGCGGGAGTTGGAGTTGGAGATGTCGTTAAGGTCAGGAGGGTTGAGTATCAATCAGCTAAGACCGTAATTCTGGCCCCACTGAAGAAGATGGATCTGAGAATCTACGGAGTTGATATTGGGGAGTATCTGAAACACCAGTTCCTGAAAAGACCGGTAGTCGAGGGCGATCTTGTTCCCCTCGTTGGAGCCCCTGCCCTCTCAGGATTCGGTAGATACAACCAGCAGAATCAAGCCGTGGTATTTGTTGCAGTCAAAACAGAGCCAAAGGGTCCGGTTGTTATTGATGAAACGACAAAGGTCGTTTACAGAGACAGGCCAGCGAAGGGATTCGAAAGGTTTGGAAAAGCTGGAGTTACCTATGAGGATGTTGGTGGACTGAAGGATGAGCTTCAGAAAGTCAGAGAAGTCATAGAACTTCCGCTGAGATATCCTGAACTATTCCAGAGGCTCGGAATTGAGCCGCCGAAGGGTGTGCTGCTCTATGGGCCTCCGGGGACTGGAAAGACGCTGATAGCGAAGGCTGTTGCGAACGAGATTGGAGCGAGCTTCTTCACGATCAACGGACCGGAGATTATGAGCAAGTTCTACGGTGAGTCTGAACAGAGGTTGAGAGAGATTTTTGAAGAGGCAAAGGAGAATGCTCCGTCAATCATATTCATTGACGAAATTGATTCGATTGCTCCGAAAAGGGAAGATGTTACCGGGGAGGTTGAGAGGAGAGTTGTCGCGCAGCTTCTGACGCTGATGGATGGGCTTGAAGAGAGAGGGCAGGTTATAGTCATTGGTGCCACAAACAGAATTGACGCTGTCGATCCTGCTTTAAGAAGGCCGGGGAGGTTTGACAGGGAAATTGAGATCGGTGTACCTGATAGAGAGGGCAGATATGAGATATTCCAGATTCACACGAGGAACATGCCTTTGGAGCCGAAATACAGCAGAGAGTTCGTGCTTGATGCCATTGAAAGGTACAAGAAGAATGTCGAGGATTTCGAGGTTCTGAAGATTCTCGATTTCTTCTACGATGAAGTCAAGAATTCGGAGACCGAAGAGGAGATAAGACTTGCTGCTAAAAATCTGCTACCACCCGAAGTTCTTAGCGAACTTGAGGTCGAAATAACCAGATCGATGCTTCGCGGCCTCGCTGACCAGACTCACGGTTTCGTTGGAGCAGACATTGAGGCTTTGTGTAAGGAAGCTGCAATGAAGGCTTTGAGAAGGTACCTGCCTCAGATAGACCTAAATGAGGATGAAATTCCGTTAGAGCTTCTCGAATCCATAAGGGTCACGTGGGATGACTTCATGGATGCTCTGAGGGAGATTGAGCCCTCAGCGATGAGAGAAGTTTTCGTTGAGATCCCGAAGGTTACGTGGGACGATGTCGGAGGGTTAGAGGACGTCAAGAGGGAAATCATCGAGGCTGTCGAGTGGCCTCTCAAGTTCCCTGAGAAGTTCAAGAAGTTTGGAATCAAGCCGCCGAAGGGTGTGCTGCTCTATGGGCCTCCGGGGACTGGAAAGACGCTGATAGCGAAGGCTGTTGCGAACGAGAGTGAGGCCAACTTTATAAGCATAAAGGGCGGACAGTTGCTGAGCAAGTGGCTTGGAGAGAGCGAAAAGGCCGTGAGGAAGATTTTCAGAAAGGCTCGACAAGTTGCGCCGTGTATCATCTTCTTCGATGAGATTGATGCAATAGCGCAGATGAGAGGAATTGATGAAGGAAGCAGAGCTGTTGAAAGGGTTCTGAACCAGCTTCTGACGGAGATGGATGGGCTGGAGGAGTTGCACGGTGTTGTAGTTATCGGTGCAACAAACCGCCCGGATATACTTGATCCAGCATTACTGAGACCGGGAAGGTTTGATAGGCTCGTTTATGTCAAACCTCCAGACAAGAGGAGTAGACTTGCGATATTCAAAATACACACCAAGGATACGCCGTTATCGGATGATGTCGACCTTGAGGAGCTTGCAGAGTTAACTGAAGGCTATGTTGGAGCAGATATCGAGGCAATTTGCAGGGAGGCAGTGATGCTAGCGATCAGAGAGAACATGAATGCAGAGAAGGTTGAGATGAGACACTTTCTCGAAGCCCTGAAGAGAGTCAAACCGAGCATCAACGAGGCGATGCTCAACTTCTACGAGAGATTTGAGGAGAGAATGAAGGTCGAAAGGATGCAGGTTGCAACGAGGCCGTTCGTTGGCTACGGCTGATATCACGCTATTCTGAACTTTTTCAATTTTTCCTCATCCGGCTCCAAGCCTAGTCCTGCTTCTTCAGGCAGTTTCGCATACCCCTTTTCTATCTCAACATTTCCATTCAGAACCCCAAACATTGACATCGCTCCACCAGAGGGGGTCGAGAGGTGTCTCGATGTAGGGACAAAGCTTTTCAGGCAGAGAGGCTGCGAGGTGGAGATTTGCCAGCCACCCCAGTCCCGGATCCCAAGCGTGGGGCATGAACTTTAGTTCGAATGCTTCTGCGAGCGCTGCAATCTTCCTACACTCAGCTATTCCGTTCGAATAGACTGAATCTGCCTGCACGATGTCGAAAGCACCGTTTTCAATTAGCATCCTGAACCTCTGCAAACCGTGCTCAAGCTCTCCTCCAGCTATTTCAATGCCCGTGTTCTCCCTCAGCCACCTGTAGCCCTCAATATCATCCTTCCACAGCGGCTCCTCAAGCCACAGCACATCGTACTTCTCAAGCTCCCTCGCAACTTTCAAAGCCTGCTTCCTGCTCCAGTATGGCGGAGTGTAACTCCACGCTTGATTAGCATCTACAGCCAGTCTGAGATCTGGAAAATCCCTAACAACAGCCTTCAGAACCTCTAGATCATCCTCGATCTTCTCCCTCCTGAACCTCAGCTTTACCACATTGATGCCCATCTCTGCATACTTCTCCACCAGCTCCAACGTTTCCTCAGCACTCAACAGCCTGCCAGTGCTTGCATAAACCTTAACTCTCCTTCTCGAACCTCCAAGAAGTTTGTAGAGTGGTAGTCCTTCCCTTTTAGCCACCAGATCCCAGATAGCCACCTCAAGGGCGCCGAGCCTCTGTATCGCCCAGCTCCCAATTTCGAGCAATCTCGGGTCGATTTCCTCAATTTCCATATTCAACCCCTGAACTACCATCTTAACAGTCGTTTCGAGGAACTGCTTGTACGCTGCCCCAAATTCGATCGCCGAATAGCCCATATGACCTCCACTTTCAACCTCAACGATGCTGAAAACGTAGACAGGCCTTGGAAAGGGCTCCCATGAAAACTGAACCGGCTCGCGAAGAGGGATGGCAAGGACGTGTACTCTCACATCATCGAGTTTCATAAACTCAATCTGTATCGATCTTTAAATAGGGTGCTTACACAACCTTTAACCCAATCTCTTCCTTAACACACTAAATTCACAAACAACAAGCAATCCAACCTTTCCACGCAAAGAGACATAATCAAACCTCTTTTCACAGGAAATAAACCGATT
>JAPDIY010000073.1 GCA_029259335.1 Archaeoglobi archaeon | reverse complement strand
TTCGACGTAGTTGCCATCAACAGACAGGAGTTTCTGTACTTCTTCTGCATCAAGAAGTTTCTCCCTGTCAATTATCGGGGAACCGTAGTTCAGAGGTTTCCAGTCCGGCCCGGCTACTCTGCCTTCAGTATCCTTCCAAGCCTTATCAAGCCCAGTAACTAAACCCTCTTGCCTTAGCTGCCAGTTTGCCCAAGGATCGGAATACATGCCGTAGAGACTCCAGAGCTCAAGGTTTGTGAGGTCAAAGAGTGTGCGCGATGCACCGACCGGAATGTTCTCATCCTGCCCATAGTAGCCGTAGTTCGGTGGGTGTAGGTAGTCTACAAGCTCCTTCCCTGTTTCCACATCAATTGATCCGTACTTCTGAAGGATCAGGTTTGTGAGGGTTTCGTATCTCCAGAGTGAATCTTTAACTGCGTAGCTGACGGCAGAATACATCTCTGGAACTATGTAGTGGTTAGCCAGAACGACCAGATCGTCCTTATCCTCTATCTGCTTTGGCAGATTTAGATTCTCTGCCCATGATGGATACTCATAATCCATGTACCTCACCGCAAATTTATCTGCTGACACCTCGACCACTGCTCCTCCCTTCTCTCTTCCCTGACCATCTCCGATGATGTAAAGCCATGGTACACCTCTCTTTGAGCCTTTGATCATATTCACCGCATCGCTCAGCTCGTCAGCATACTGCACAACCTGTCTCGCTGTGAGGAGACAGCCCATGCCAGAAACGAAAGGCTTAGTGTTCATCGCGGGCACCATATCCATACCAATTGCTATTCCAGCAGAACTCATGGCTGCGGTAACCCCAACAAATCCCGGTGCTGAAACGCTCACGAATCTGTGTCCCCTATTAGGATACTGTTCAATCAGCATGGCAACCTCGTGAAAGACTTCAGGATTGAACATGAAGCTCCTACCCATTAGCACTCTCCTATCAGAAGTTGCATCGCCCATCGCAACAAAACCGTCACACGCTATACCCTTCTTATCCTGCCAAGCGACGATGGGTGTAGCAATTGGATATGCGACACTCAAAACAACATCAAATCCCAGATTGAGCAGAAGAATATCCTCATAGCTGACATCATACCCCCGATCTCTTGCCCCGTCAGCAATTCCTCTCATCTCTTCTATGAACTCTGAAGGAATATACCTCTCGTTCTTTTTTGCAATTTCTTTCCCCAATTTTATCAATCCGGGGATGATATCCTCAGGAATGTCGTATCCTTTCAGAACAGACTTTACAAACTCCTTTGTCATCTTTTGCACCGCTTCAGGAGCTAAGCAGCCTTGCTGATATCCCATTTCGTAAGGGTTGCCTTCAAGGTGCATCAGATACTTTCCATTCCCCAAATCTGCGACATAGCCTCTACCACACTGCTTAACTATTTCAAATCCACTGGCTGTGGAGACTGCAAACCAAATGAGGAGAGCAAAGATCAGCGCCTTCATAAATTCTACAAGAATTAACAAATATAAATATTTTTCTTACAATATTATACTAATCACTATCATAAATTGGTATTCCAAACGTATTTTTACCCCTCTAAAAGATTTGGTCACCCTTAGTGACAGCATGTTGAGGAGTTTGCCATTGTTAGTGAAAGGTTCTATCCTGATCCAGAAACAAATTTTCGGGTGCCTGAACTGGAAAGACCCAGTCTCTATACTAAGCCAATTTACTCTTTCGTCTAATCTGAATAATTACAGCATTTGATTGCATATAGCATGCCATTTCGAACAAATTTTATATTTTAGTATTACAAATATTTAGATATGTCCGAGTATTTCGAGTGGGCAGAGCGGGAGTTCAGCCCTGAGACAATATTCGAAAAACCCGAACCTCTTGAAGGTGTAAGGGTTCTGGACCTGACTGTGGTTCTCTTTGGCCCTGAAGCTGGTTCTCTTCTTGCAGAGTTCGGGGCTGAGGTAATAAGGATCGAGATGCCCGGCAATCCAGCGGGAATGGGAGATTTTGTCAGAAGTGTGGATGCATGGGCAAAGTTTTGGAAGGACGCTTCAAGTGCTGTTTTGTGGTGTCAGAGAAACAAGTACTTCACCTCCCTGAATCTAAAGCACCCGAAGGGGAAAGAGCTGTTTTTGAAGCTGGTTAAAAAGAGCGATGTTGTACTTGAGAACTTCGTGCCCGGAACAATGGACAAACTGGAGTTAAGTTACGGATATCTCAGAGAGGTGAACCCCCGCCTGATTTACCTCTCTCTCAGCGGATACGGTCAATGGGGGGAGAGGTGGAACTGGCCCAGTTTCGATGCGAGCGGGCAGGCAATGAGCGGCGCTGCCGCTGTAAGCGGTTACGAAGGCAGAGTTCCGCTCAAGCTCCCGTCGTATCCAGGGGATCTAATAGCTGCAACTGCGGGATTCATGTCAGTCCTTGCTGCCCTCTACTACAGAGAAAGAACCGGAAAGGGGCAGTACATAGACGTTGCCCAGGTTGAGACCTTCCCGAGAGTTATGGGGTCAGTTTTCACCTACACCTATCTAAAAGGGAGAGACAGGGAGAGAATGGGAAACAGGGATCCGAGCATTGCTCCGGCAAACATGTACAAGACCGCTGACGGTAAGCTCGTGGTAATATCTACACTGACAAATGAGGAATTCAGACGATTGTGCGTAGCAATGGGCAGAGAAGATTTGATGGAAGATGAGAAGTTCTCAAGAACATCTGAGAGACTGAAAAAGGAGAATGCAGATGAAATTGACAGAATAGCCGCTGATTGGTGCAGCAAGAAAACTCTGGACGAAATTATTGGACTTGCAAAGAAGTTTGGTTTCTCTGCTGGAGAGGTGAGAGACAGCAAGCAAGTTTACGAGGATGAACATCTGAGAGCGAGAAAGAGTGTCTGGATATTTGACGACCCTGTTTACGAGAGTATGGTTGCTGCAGGAAGTCCAGCGAAGCTCAGTAAGTCGCCGGGAAGAATAAAGTGGGTTGGTACATCAGTTGGTTACCACAACAGGTACATCTTCAAGAAGCTTCTAGGACTGAGCGAGGAGGAGATTGAAGAACTGATTAAAGAGGGAGTGATCTGCTACTGGGCTGATGCCATCGGCAGAAGACCGCCAAAGGACTTTGACTATGAAAGCGACCCCGTGTTTAGGTGGTGATGGATATGGACTGGAGAGATTATGCCAGAATGATGACGGACCCCGATGAGGCGAAGTTTAAGGATGATGCTCTCGACGGCGTCAGAGTTCTTGATGTGAGCGTTGCAAACCCATCGGCGATGTTCGCATCCTCAATTCTCGCTGAACTTGGGGCTGAGGTTATAAAAATCGAACCTCCAGATGGAGACCCGCTCAGAGAGGTTACTCCTTTTGGTGAGTTCTACTTCAGGAACACTGGCCTTGATTTCCTTATCGAGACGAGGAACAAGATGTTCGTCACGCTGAACCTCGAAAAGGAGGAAGGGAGGGAGCTTTTGAGAAGGATGGTTGGAAGAGCAGATGTTATAATCGAGTCTTTCCCGCCGGGATGGATGGATGAGAAAGGAGTGGGTTACAGGCATCTCAGGGAGATAAACCCCGGTCTGATCTATCTGGCATTCTCATCCTACGGTCAATTCGGGCCGAAGGCAAAGGAATTTGCAAAAGTTCCGGACTCCAACCTTCTCGGACTAGCAATGTCTGGTTACATGTACATGACGAAGGAGTTGCCTGAGGCTGGTGAGCCCTACAATCTCCCCACCGCTCCGGGATTCTGGATGGCTTACTACTACGCCGGAATGTGGGGAGCATGTGGAGTCCTGCTCGCCTTAATTTACCGCAGAAGAACGGGAGAGGGGCAGATGATAGATGTAACCTCAACGGAGGCGATCAACAAGATAGGAATGCACCTCATCTTCCCCCATGCGTTTAGCGAGCCGCTTGAAGGTTATTTACCTCTCGATTCAGGCGTTTTCAGCTACTCCTTCTACGAGATCAAGGACGGGTATGCGTTTGCCTCTGGCTACACGGATGCAAACTTCAAAGCCCTTATCACGCAGATTGAAGCGGAGCATTTGATGGAAAAGTACCCGACTGTTTTCGACAGAATACCTTTGGAGAAGCAAAAACAGGCTTACAAAGATGTTCAGGAGGCAATAAGGAAGTTCACGTTTAAAGAGCTTGCGGAGAGGATGGTGAAGTGGAAGGAGGAGGGAAAAGAGGGCGTGGCGATTTATGCCAAGATCATGACTCCCAAAGAAGTTCTTGAGGACAAATTCTGGTGGGACAAGAGGTTGTTCAGAATATACAGGGATTCGAAGTACGAAAATCTGCTTGTGCCGAACACACCGTGGAAGCTCAGTGAAACTCCATACAAGCTAAAGTGGCTGGGCAAAGAACTGGGAGAGAACAACTACTTTGTTTACCATAACCTTCTTGGGCTGGGAAGAGAAGACTTAGAGGACTTGAAAAGAGCAGGAATCATCTGAATTTTACTTCAGATTCAAGCCATCCTCCGTCGAGCTTCGCTATCAGGTCTTTTATTCTCTTCACCAGCCTTCTCTCGCGGCTATGCCGCAGAGACATTCTCCAACTCTGTGCACCCGCAGATCTAGCTTGAGTGCATATACTATTCCTTTTAAAAGCTAAAAATACCATGTTGGCGGGAATTCAATCTTTTTCACGAACCTGCTCCTGATAAACAACAGAAAATCTCTCAAAGCTTCTTTGTCCACTCTCTCATCGAGCGGTGTTACAATTTTTTCAGAATCGATCTCCCTGCCGTAAGTCCAGAGAATGTCATCAAGGACATCGGGCTCCATTCCCACCTCTGCTGAAAGCATTATCAGGGCCTTACCCGTCATTTCCCTGAGTATAGCAGTCTCTCTTTCCGTCAATCGCTCCCCGGAATCTATTTTACTCATTAAATCTTCATCGGGCTCAACGATTCTGGATGATAGGGCAAGCCTTATGAGTACGCTATCAACCGGAAATCCGAGGTTGTACGGATCTTTAACCCTCAAACCCTGTCTCTTCAGAATCTTCAGCAGAAGGAAGCTCTTCTTCATCATGGGATCCTCATAAGCCCTGAACTCTTTAAGCCTGCTTAGTATTCCTTTCTCCGATGAAAGTGTGAATTCGGCTTTCTTGAAGAGACGCATCACGTCGCCATTGTAACGCTCAAGCAGCCTTTCAGCACAGTCTCTGAGGAGAAAAGCTCTCTCCTCAGCACCCCTTACAGTTACTCCTTTGAACGTGAAAATCTGCCTGATGTCTTCAGCACTGATATCCCTCAGATTTTTGGCTGTGAAAAACTCAGGTTCTTCAATCTGCTTTTTTCTGGCCAAGTAAAACAGCAGATCCGAACCGTGATATTTTGATCCCGTTGACTTTTCAAAACCCGTTCTGTGGTCTATCGCGACCATGAAGAAAACGTAGTTGGGATAGATGTAATCATCAGGTTCTGGAAAGAGTTCGGGGTTGTCAAAGGATATTGGGCGGTATCTCAGCCTCCTTAATACCCCAGCAAACCTCTTCACCCTGTCCTCGTCTATCACACTGAAAATACGCCAACACTTTTAAAAACTGTGCTCTTAGCTTGGCTGTGCAGATTGTTGAAGAGAACCTAAGGGGCAATGAGGGGGAGATAAAGCTCATCCCGGAAAATCTGGACGATCTCTGGCATCTCAAATTCATAATCGAGAAAGGTGACGTTGTTTTTGCCCTAACCAAGAGAGCGAGTCAGAGCAGTGACAAGCTGAGAAGCGACAAGGAGATGGTGACGGTAAGGCTTGGAATTGAGGTCGAAAAGGTTGAGTTCCACAAGTTCGCCAATCGTTTGAGGATTTCGGGGAAGATAGTGGCAGGAATCGATGAGTCAGGATACCATACTCTAAACGTAACGGTGGGAAAGGAGATAAGCATAATCAAAAAGTGGAAGGATGAGCAGCTTGAGAGGTTGAGGAGGGCTGTTGAGGATTCCAGCAGGCCTGAAATTGTGATGTTAACCATAGAGGAGGGCTACGCTGTTGCCGGAGCGCTGAGGCAGTGGGGAGTCGAGGAGATTTTTGAGGAAAGAATGGGCTACGGCAAGGGGATGGGTGACAGTAGGAGAGAGTTCTTCGGAGAGGTGGCTGCTAAGTTGGAAAGTGTTGATTTTAAATACCTTGTTATAGCTGGCCCTGGATTCGCCAAGAATGACTTTCACGACTTTTTGAAGGAGAAATATCCTGAGATGGCCAAAAAGGCTGTAGTTGTTGACACCTCTTCAGTGGGGGCGAGGGGTTTCATCGAGATTCTGAAAAGGAGAGTTGTTGACAAGATTATTGGAGAGATAAGGCTTGCTGAAGAGGCAGAGTACATTGATAAGCTGCTTGAGGGTATAGCGAAAGGAGAGAAGGTTGCCTACGGCGTTGAGGAGGTTAAGAAGGCTCACAGCTACAGGGCAATTGAGATTTTGCTCATCGCCGATGAATTTCTGCTTGGGGAAAGGGAAAGATGGGATGTTGACAGCCTGATGGAAGAGGTTGAGGATTCTGGTGGTAAGGTAGTGATCATGAGCACCGAGTTCGAGCCGGGGAAGAGATTGATGAGTCTTGGCGGGATTGCGGCACTTCTGAGATTCCCCATTTCTTAAAGCGAAGGTTAAATAAAGAGGTTGGTTCGGGGTTTGACTATGCGTATAGTGATTGCCGGTGCGGGTGAGGTTGGCTACAACCTCGCCATGTCGTTGGCAGTTAATCACGATGTATGTGTTATCGAAAAAGACCCTTCGAGGTATGAAAGAATTTCTGAGCTTGATGTTGTCGCTATTCAGGGTAATGCTGCCAACATGAACATTCTGAAGCAGGCTGAGGTTGAGAAAACAGATGTTTTTCTTGCTGTTACCGGGAACGATGAGATTAACTTGCTTTCAGGACTTGCTGCAAAAAAGGTTGGGGCAAAAAACGTGATTGTGAGAGTGGAAAATCCAGAGTACGTTGAGAAACCAATCGTAAAAGATCATCCTCTTGGCTATGATGTCGTAATCTGCCCCCAGCTCGCCTTGGCCCATGAAGCTGCGAGACTGATCGGAATTCCGGGAGCGATAGAGATCGTAACCTTCAGCGGTGGTAAGGTTGAGATGATCGAGCTGCAGGTTATGAAGAATTCGAAGGCTGATGGAAGGAAGATAAGGGATCTGAACCTGCCGCCCAATGTCGTTATAACCTCCGTTTACAGAAACGGTGAAGTAGAGATACCAAAGGGGGACACTGTCTTAAGGGCAGGAGACAGAGTGGCGATTGTTGGAAGAACCAAAGACATAGAGGCTCTAAAAGGTGTATTCGGCCCACCTGTAACGAGGAGGGTAATAATATTTGGTGCCGGAACCATCGGAAGCTACATTGCTCGAATTCTTGAAAAGGGCAGGATGAGTGTAAAACTGATAGAGTCGAACAGAGAGAAATGTGAAAACCTGTGTGCATCGCTTGAGGGTGTCAAGATAGTTTGTGGAGACGCAACAGACCTCGAATTTCTTGTTGAAGAGGAAGTAGGGAAGTCAGATGCCGTCGTTGCTACAACCGAGAGCGATGAGAAGAATCTTCTGATCTCGCTTCTCTCAAAAAATCTGGGTGCAAGGACGGCTATAGCAAAGGTGGAAAGAAGGGAGTATGTGAAGCTTTTCGAGGCTGTTGGGGTTGATGTGGCTTTGAATCCGAGAAGCGTTACATATCACGAGGTAACAAAGCTACTCAGAAGGATGCAGATTGAGACTGTTGCAGAGATAGAGGGGACTGCGGTGATAGAAGTTGTGGTGAAAAATCCAAGGCTGGTCGGTAAGACTTTCAGAGAGCTTGATTTGCCGAAGGATGCGATAATAGGTGCTGTTGTGAGGGGCGATGAATGTCTGATTCCG
>JAPDIY010000016.1 GCA_029259335.1 Archaeoglobi archaeon | reverse complement strand
AATCGGTTTATTTCCTGTGAAAAGAGGTTTGATTATGTCTCTTTGCGTGGAAAGGTTGGATTGCTTGTTGTTTGTGAATTTAGTGTGTTAAGGAAGAGATTGGGTTAAAGGTTGTGTAAGCACCCTAAAGCTGCTTTTTTATTCATGCTACCCCTCCTTGACTAATCCTGCGAAGCTACCACAATGCACGAAGCAACCGATATGCCCCAAAGAAGCAGCTTGTAATTGCTGTCAGTCAAATAACTGCTTATGTCAATCCCCAGCCCAGCCAAGTATCCAGCAGCAGCCAGAGGAAGCACAACAGCCACGATTAAAGCCACTCCCTCAAGCCCTGTAAACTTGATCTTCTTGCCCTTCTTCCCGCTACCCATAACCACAAGCACGCTGCCAATACAGATCAGCCAACTGAAATCCACAAGAAACTGTAGCTGCTCGCCCAGATCCGCAACATTAAACACTGCAAAGGCTGCCAGAATATACAGCCCAATAAACGCCAACTCTACAAATCCAACCGTTCCTTTCCTTGCCAACCTGCTCATCTCACCTCTCACCTCTTCCCAAACAAACTCTCCCACTTCTCTACTCTCACCCACACCGCCAAAATCAGCGCCAGCAATCCAAGAGCTGCCGGTATCGTGCCGACATGCTCGCTGATCAGCTGTTTTATGTAGTCCCCAGCAATAGCATCCAGAATAATCTCGGCCAGCACAAGAGCACCGATAAAAAGCAGTATGTCCGCCTTGTTTGCTTTGGATTTCTTACTCCTCTTGTTCGCTTGGCGCCTCACTAAAATAGAAAATAGCTTTCGAGTATATAAATGGTTAAAGGAAAATTCAAACTTTCTCCATAAACACCTTTATCAAACCGTGATCCTCCCTCAACCTCCTCGCAAGATCCAACATGGCTCTCGCTCTATCAAATACCTCTGGATCTTCCTTAAGCATGTCCATTAGTTCTTTCACAACATCCATACCCTTCATTTCAAAGCTGACTCTCTCAGATTCATCAAGAATCAAAGCGCATCTCCCACAAAAGCGATCTGTTGGAGCATTCAGGTATCCGCAACGTGGGCACTTCTTAGGCTTGGTCACTTCGTCCTCTTCATCCTCTTTCAACCCGTAGAGCCTATCAATCGCATTATCAATATCCCTCCCAGAGAGATGGACGTACACTCTCAGCATATCACTTCCTTGAATCCAGCCAAAATATTGACACATCTGCGCCTCCGTGAGGTAATTCGCAAGAACCGACGCCCTTGTATGCCTCAGAATATGAGGATGAACTTTCTTTTTTATTCCTGCTTTTTTCGCAATCTGCTTGATCTTTCTCAGTAAGGGCTGATAATCTATCATCCCCCCAAAATTGCTCTTCGCAAAACTGCAAAACACAATAGCATCAGGATCATCCTTAAACGGATGAGACTCAAGCCATCTTTTCAGATAAGGTGCTGACACAATAAGAGGGATTACCCTTTCTCCAGTTTTACCCCTCACCTTTATCTTTGCCTTAATCTCCTCTCCATTCTGCCAGATCACATCCTTGATCCTCAACGTTGCCAACTCTGCAACTCTCAATCCTGCCTCATACCACACCGCAATCATCGCCTTGTCCCTTTCATTAGTTGCAGCCTCTACCATCCTAAAAACTTCCTCTTCAGTCAAAACCTCCGGAACTTTGTTGCTTTCCCGGACTTTCTTAAGAAGCTTCAAACCTTCCCACTCCTCCCCTCTCAACCACTTGAAAAACTTCTTCATCGCCTTCCTAAACTCGTTCTTAGTTCCCACTTTGTAATCGCTTTTCTCAAGCTTTACAAGCACAAATAATATTTCCTCTCTGCCCCATTCCCTTAGCGGCTTATCGATCCATTCTGAAACCATCCGCATGATCTGAACATACCTCAAAATCCGCAACGGACTAATACCCTCAGAAATTAAATGATCTGCAAACTTTTGAAGCACTATTTTATTTTCCTCAGGTAATTTTTCAAGAAGTTCAAGCTGCTTGTTTAACCGCTGCCAGCCCTTATGAAAGTCCATAGAAACACGTGTAGCCCTTTATATTAAACGTTTATGGAGTATAGCCCCGCGGGGATTCGAACCCCGGTCCCGGGCTCCAAAGGCCCGGATGATTGACCGCTACACCACGGGGCTTCATGTTAATGTTTCCCAACGTGGTAATAACCGTTTCGCTAAAAATCCTCAAGAGTTTGCTGCTTCAAATTCGATATTGTCTTCCACCTTTTCCTGACACAGCTTGGAATTCTGCCCTGCAATATCTCACTTCTTAGATACTCTCTCGTTTTTGGATCACTCGCATAACCGCTCCCAAAATCCCCAAACCTTGCCTTCAGCTTTTCAATCTCCTTCTCCCTCTCAACCTTGGCGATGATGGATGCCGCAGCAACCAAAGGGTATCTGTCATCCGCCTTATGCTCCGCAACAACCTTCACACCAGTCATCTCCTTAAGCTCTCTCGCAAGTCTATCGGGTATAACGTCAGGACTGTCAACATACGCAACTTCAGGCTTCAGCTTTTTGATTATCACACCATAACACTCCTTCAGAATCTCGTTTATCGTCTTGTATTTCATCATCTCGTCCAGTTTCTCTGGCTGAACCTTCACGACCTCAATTTTTCCCATTTTACATATCTCAGCGGCAAGTTCCTCTCGCTTTCTATGTGACAGCCTTTTCGAGTCCTTAACACCAATTTCAGCCAGCTTTTTCTCACAATCGCACGCAACTCCCGCAACTACAAGTGGGCCGATAACACAGCCCTTTCCAGCCTCATCAATTCCTGCTTTCATCAGAAACCCAGCTTCAAACCCTTTATTGGCAGCTTGTTCTTCTTCATTTTCTTCATCAGGCTCTTCATCGTCTTGTAGTATCTCAAAAGCTCCTTGACCTCCTGCGGAGAGGTGCCACTCCCAATCGCAATCCTCTTTATCCTCGACGAATCGATAATCTTCGGATTCAGCATCTCCTCCTCCGTCATCGAATCCATTATCACCTTGAACCTCTTCATCTTGTCCTGAGTCATGTCCATTACATCGTCGTCAATTTTCATGCTAAGTCCAAAGGGCAGCATTTCAAAAATCTTCCTCACAGGCCCCATCTTATTCATCGCCTCAATCTGCTTGTATATGTCCTTTAGTGTGAATGTGCCTTTCAAAAATGCCTCTGGATCAAGCTCTTCCTCACTCGTAATTCTCTCTATTTTCTCCATCAGAGCCTTTATGTCTCCCATGCCAAGCAGTCTGGACACGAATCCTGCAGGATCAAATCTCTCGAAATCCTCAACCTTCTCACCAGTACCGATAAAAGCTATGGGTATTCCAATCTGCCTCGCCGCCGATAAAGCACCTCCACCCTTCGCCGTCCCATCGAACTTCGTGATAATGATCCCATCAATCCCTATCGCATCATGAAACGCCTTAGCCTGCTTGCTCGCAAGCTGTCCTATTGCAGCATCAAGAACGAGAAACTTATAGTCAGGATTGGCAACCTTTGCAATATCGATCATCTCTTCTATGAGTTCATCTTCAAGAGCGTGTCTTCCCGCGGTATCGATGATGAGCATGTCGTAATCTTCAAGCTGCTTTAGGGCATTCTTTACAATTTTTACCGCATCTTTCTCACCCTTTTCTCCGTAAAAAGCTATTCCGTACTCGTCAGCAAGCTGCTTCAACTGCTCGTATGCCGCTGGTCTCCATGTATCAGCAGCAACCACGGCAGTCTTCATGCCCTTATCCTTGAAATACTTGGCAATCTTTGCAGTCGTTGTTGTCTTTCCGCTACCCTGCAGTCCAACAAGCATCATCTTTGACTTTTTCAGCGGAATCTCGAGGCCTTCTCCTACTCCTTTCAAAAGCTCCTCATATACGATTTTAAGAATCTGTTCCTTTGCATTTAAAGCGGGCAGAACGTCCTCACTCAGGGCTCTTTTCTTTATCGCATCGCTGATTTCCTTGACCTGCCTGACGTTAACATCGGCTTTAATCAGGGCCCTCTGGATCTCTCTTACCATCTCCTCAACAAACTTCTTGTCTATGCTCGACGAGCCAGCTATCTTCCTCGCAACATCCTTAAGTGCTTCAAGAGCCATTAGAGAAATAACCACGGGAAGTATTAAAAGGTTGGCGATAAGATTTAATTAATCGGTGACATCTATTATTTATGCTCTTCAAAGAATTTGCTGAATTCTGCGAAAAGCTGGAAAAGATATCATCAACTCTTGAGCTCACAGCAAGAATAGCTGCCTTTCTAAAAGAGATTGGAGATGAAAGAGATCTCTATGATATTGTCCTTTTCATTCTGGGTAAGGTGTATCCGCCATGGGACGAGAGGGAACTTGGGGTTGGAGTTGGTTTAATTTACGAGGCTCTTGAAAACGTCAGCGGTGTTAAGAAGACAAAGATTGAGGAAATGATAAGAGATCTCGGAGATCTTGGATTGGCTGCAGAAGAACTGACAAAGAGAAAGAAGATGGCAACTCTGGCATTCGAAGAGCTCACCGTAAAAAAGGTGAGAGAGACTTTTGACGAAATATCCTCTCTGACTGGTGAAGGAAGCCGGAAAAGGAAGATAATGCTTCTCACAGGTCTCTACGGTCTGGCATCACCGATAGAGGCAAGATATCTGACAAGACTGATACTCAACGAGATGAGGCTTGGGGTTGGGGAGGGGATAATGAGGGATGCTATCGCTAGAGCTTTCGGTACCGATCCAGAAATTGTGGAGAGAGCGTATATGATCACCAATGACCTCGGAAAGGTTGCAGTAGTGGCTAAAAATGAGGGGAGTGAAGGTTTAAGAAACATGCGAGTCCAGATCCACGTTCCGGTAAGGATGATGCTTGCTCAGGTTGCTGAAAGTTTCGAACAGGCAATGAATGAGATGAAAGTGGCTGCTGTTGAATGGAAGTTCGACGGTAGCAGGGTTCAGGTTCACTGGGATGGGAAAAAAGTTACAGTATATTCCAGAAGGCTTGAGAGTGTTACAAACGCTCTTCCAGAGATGGTGGATGAAATAAAGAGATGCGTTAAACCGAACGTCATTCTGGACGGGGAGGTCATAGCCGTAAAAGATGGTCGCCCGATGCCCTTCCAGCATGTGCTTAGAAGGTTCAGAAGGAAGCACGATGTTGGCAAGATGGTAGAAAAGATACCGCTTGAAGTTCACTTTTTCGATGTGATATACAGCGAGGGAGAAACTATCGATCTTCCACTTACAGAAAGAAGGAAAATACTCGAATCAGTGATAAAAGAGTCTGAGAAAGTTAAGATAGCCATGCAGACAATCACCGATGATGTGAAGGAGGTTGAAAGGATTTACAGGCAGGCAATTGATGCGGGCCACGAAGGAGTGATGATCAAAAATCCCAACTCACCATACATTCCGGGAAAGAGGGGTAAGCACTGGCTGAAACTGAAAGCAATCATGGAAACCCTCGATCTTGTTGTTGTCGGTGGTGAGTGGGGAGAAGGAAAGAGGAGTCACTGGCTAAGCTCCTTCGAGCTTGCTTGCGTTGATACTACAACGGGAAATCTTCTAAAGGTTGGGAAGGTGGCGACCGGATTTACTGAAGATGACCTAGAGGAGTTGACAGAACTCTTCAAACCACTTATAGTTTCACAGGAGGGTAAAAGGGTCGAGTTCATTCCCAAATACGTTTTTGAGGTGGCATATCAGGAAATACAGAAGAGTCCAAAGTACGAAAGCGGATATGCCCTGAGATTTCCGAGATTCATCAGATTGAGGGATGATAAGGACGTTGATGAGGCCGACACAATCGAGAGGGTTGAGAACCTTTATAAAATGCAGTTCGAATTAAAGAGACAATGAGAGATCCCATAATCAGCATATCGCTCGCTCTAACCCTGATATTCTTCATCTCTGCGTACGTAGGTTACACTGCCGCTCAGGCGAATCCCGGTATTGACGAGAGTTTGAGAAAGTTCTTTGAAGGGTTCAGGGACTACATGAGCAATCCTGTAATACTAATGCTGATAATATTCGCCAACAATGCAGGAAAAGGTCTTATAGCCATGCTTGCCGGTTTCTTTTTCGGCATATTTCCCGTTCTGTTCATCTCCCTCAATGGATATATTGTCGGAATTGTTATCTCCCTCCGCCAGCCGGAATGGGGAGTTCAGGGTGTTTTAATGGCGATACTCCCCCACGGGATACTCGAAATACCTGCAATAATCATTGCCTGTTCGTATGGAGTCTGGCTCGGTTACAGGTTCTACAGATCACTTTTTACTGGAGAAACATTCAAACCCTACCTGATGCACGCACTTAGAGTTTATTTAAAAGTTATAGTCCCGATTCTACTAATTGCAGCAGCCGTTGAAGCATTTATAACTCCAATGCTTATCTCATCTCTATGAAGCTTATAGTGTGCAGCAGAGAAGACAGAGCGGGGATGAACATAAGAGATGCTCTTCTGAGCATGGAGAGCTTCGATGAGCAAAGCAAAGGGGATTACAGGTTCTACATTGCAGATGATTTTGCGATTGCTGAGATAGATGAAAGGCTGATTTATGCAGATTATATTGACGCAAAGCTCTCAAAGTATCTCAGCTTCGACGAGATTCTCTTTGCATCGAGACACAGCAGTAAAGACGGGAGAAAGATATTCACCGTCCATGTCTCCGGGAACGTTGGCACAGCGGATTTTGGAGGAAAACCTTACAGCCTTGCAAAGCCAGCACCGTTCACAATGAAAAACTACACTCTGGCATTGAAGGAGAAGCTTGACAGAAAGCCAGAATTTGAGTTCACGCTTGAGGTTACCCATCACGGCCCATCGGAGATATCAACTCCGTCAGCCTTTTACGAAATCGGCTCGACAGAGGAGGAGTGGATGGACGAGGAGGCTGCAGCGATAGTTGCCGAATCGCTCGTAGAAGCTATCAGAGATGGCAGAAGAGAATGGAACGTTGCTGTCGGTGTTGGAGGAACACACTACGCTCCAAGACAGACTGAGATTATGCTTGGAACGACCTTTACCTTCGGCCACAACTTCGCAAAATACACCTTCGACTCTCTCACCGCAGAGTTTCTGGCAAAAGCGGTGGAGTTGAGTGAGGCAGGTTACATTATTTTCGATGAAAAATCCGTAAACTCAAGAATAAAGAAAATTATTAATAAGGCTGCGGAAATGACTAGGACTGAAGTCTTGAAGACAAAAAAAGTGAAAAAAGAGTTTGCTCTCTAATCCTTTTTCGGTATAAGTGAGGACAGCCAGCCCACGTAATCGGCTATCGATCTCGTCTGAATCCAGACTTTACCGCTTCCCCTGAAGTCCGCAACAAGCCCTTCACCGCTGAGCAATGTTGCTTTCAGTCCACCAGCCCTTGAGATTTTGAAGTCAAGAGTATCCTCGAATGCAACGATGTGGCCTGTGTCAACCCTCAGATTTCCGTCAACCTGAATTTCCTCGACGCTTCCAAACGAGGAGAGGAACAAATCACCTTCTCCTTCAAGTTTCAGCAGGAATAGCCCCTCACCTGCGAAAAAGGTCTTGGCACCTCCCCACTTTGTGTCGATGCTAATTTCAGGACTCGAAGCTAGAAATGCACCGCTCTGAGCGAAAATTTTTCCTCTAAGAGGTACATGGACTATATCTCCTTGATAAGGAGGCGCGAGACCGATGAGGCCGTCTCCTCTTGAAATAAATCTGTTCAAGAAAAGGGATTCTCCACCAAAAAGTGATCTTTTCAGCCCTCCGAGCAAACCACCTTTCATCTCGGTCTTGAGCTCAACGTTCCTCATGTAAACCATTGCACCCGTTTCAGCTACCACTTCCTCTCCATTTCCAAGTTTCAGTTCGAGGAGACTGTAACTCGGTCTGCCCACAATTCTGTACTCCATACGATAAGAGCGATTGAAAATTTTTAAATGTGTCGGAAAGACTGTTTTTCATGAAACTCCTGATGGAACACGAGGCGAAAGAGATTCTCGAAAAGTACGGAATAAACACTGCCAGATGCATCTTCACCCAGAGCGAGGATGAGGCTGTGAAAGCAGCCAAACAGCTGGGCTTTCCCG
>JAPDIY010000076.1 GCA_029259335.1 Archaeoglobi archaeon | reverse complement strand
AGGATAGAGAGACGTCAAAATAGTGCTTGATCCACTCAGTATTGAGTAGGGCGTCCAAAATACCCTTCCCCCCACCAAAGAGACATACGAAGGCGGAGGAATACATGAAGGATGAAAAGGCTGTGAAGATTGTGGTTGAGAGTGCAAAGGCGACCAGATTTTTCTTGTTAAACTTGAAGTAGTTCTTGCCCTGAGAGTAGTAGCCATATGCGGGAATGAAAAGAACGAACATCGGGATGTACTCAATCCAGTTCTCTTTGGACGTGAAGATTACTGCAAGAAAAGTGGACGTGAGGCATGCGTTTACGATTTTGCCGTCTTCTCTGTATTTTAGATAAAAATAAAAGGCCAGTATAAAGGAAGAAAGGACAATAAGATCATTTCTTGCGTATCTTGAGTAGTAGAGGATTGAGGGTGAGAAGAGGATGAAGAAGGTGAAGATGTAGGCTGCATAGCCGATCCATCTTCTGAGCGAGAAGGCTGCAAGTATGCCAAGAATGCTGAAGAGGGCCACGGGAATTCTGGCGGAAAAATCGCTGTCACCAATCGCTTTGAATACGGTTGCAAGCATGAAGTACTGGAAGGGACCGTGATATGCGGGGCTGTAAACGTAGTTTTGGCACTCAAGCACAGATTTGAGGGCAATCCATGCATGAACACTTTCATCAAAATCCATTGGTCTCGCATCGAGCCAAGCAAATCTTGTGATAACTGCAACCAGCAAAATCAACGCAAGTTCCTTCTTCATCAATCTTCCTCCCATCCGCCTGATCTGCTTCTCAGGTAGAAGAACACTGATGTTGCAAGGAGAAAGATCCCTGCAAGAGCTACCGGGTTGACTTTAACCTTCCCTCCCCCTCCAAAAACCAGATAGCATTTTGTTGTGTTCCCCTCAAACACCCTGTATTTTTGACCGCCGAAGTCCTGTATTCCTTTGTAGCTGAGGTTCTCGTATTTTTCGACAGGTACTGCAGAGAGCAGAAGCAATCTTTGTTTCTCCGAATCGCTGATTTTGAAGACATTTGACTTCAGACTGTAAGAAAACGCTATTCTTCCGCTGTCGTTTGCGGGAACAATGATGTCGATAAACGTAATTCTGTTTCCTTCATCATTTGCATTGATAAAACTCAAAGTGGACTCTTCTATATTGAGATCCTTGTGATCAGGGATGGGTACGCTGATATCTCCTTCAAAATTCTTGTCCCCGGAATTCGTAATCAGGAGAATTTCGTAGACCTCTATCTGAGCGGATGGGTAAACTATAATGTGCCTGATTAGCGATAAATTCTCCGTGCTGTTTGTGAAAAGCAGGTTAAAGGTCAGCGTCGTATTTTCGGTCAAATTCAACTCTTTTTCGAAGGTTTTATTAAGGGCAAAAAGTCTGAAGACGTACTTTCCTTCTGAAAGCTCGATTTTGCTTCCTGATCTGACCTTCTCACTCGTACTGAAGTTTGCAGCGGTTATGTTCAGCAAAGCCTCACCATCATACCCTTTAATTGAGACATTTACGAGATAAGCCTGAGATCGGCAGATGGGGGGTAAAATTATCAGTGAAATTACCGCCAGGCCGAGCAACAGCCTCGCAACTATCAGTCTATCACCCTCTTGATAGCATCCCACTCTACATCTCTCCTTCTGATGTAGGTTATTAAAGCGTTAACCGCAGCAATCTGAAGGAGGATCGCATGCACCACCAGTCCAATCATGACTTTAATTTTCGACACACTTCTGTAGTGGTAGAGCAGTAAAAAGGGTGAAATTAGGATTATGAGGGGGATGTAAAGAACAGGCAGATAGGTTAGAGTTAGGGCCATGTACCATGAAAACCTCACCCCTCTTTTAGCATTTTTCATCTTCCTTCTGTAGCGCCAGAGCTGAACTCCACCGTAGTACCACCTCTTTCTCTGGCTGTATAGGTCTTTCCAAGTCAGAGGAGCCTGTTCGTAGAGCTTTGTTGTTTCAACGAGAACCCCTTTGAACCCTTCGGCGTGCATCCTCGTTGCGAAGTCGGCATCCTCAGCAACAGCCCACTCGTTAAGCCTCTTCTCCATGAGCACACTCCCCCTCAAGACCCCGATCATTCCGTTGAACTGCTTGAATTTGCTCCTCTTCAGAAGAAAATTGATGAGGTTGTACTCAGCTTCCACGGTCTCGGACACGAGATTTATTCCGTTGTTGATGTACCTCTTTGAAGAGACTATGTAGCAATCATGGCAGTTTTTAAGAGCTTTGACACACTCAACAACAAAGTTCCTCTCAGGTCTCGAATCAACGTCAAATATTGCGATGTAATTCGGCTTGAAGTCTGCCAGAAAATTTAGGGCGTCATTTATCGCCCCCGCCCTCTTACCTCTCCTGCTATCTCTGAGCAGAACTTCGACTCCAAGCTCCTCTGCAATCTCCCCCCTTCTGTCTTCACCTGAAGCTCTATCGATTACATAAACAATTTTGACCTCAAAATCATCGTAATCGAGAGATCTCAGATGTTCGATGCTTTTCCTCAGAATTTCCTCACTTTCGAATGGTGAAACGGGAACTACGACAGCAATTTTCATGCGAGTAATTCTTCGAGCATTTTCGCTGTCTCACCGGGATCTGCCCTTCCTCTCGTCTTCTTCATTACCTGCCCGACCAAGAAGTTGAGAGCCTGCTTTTTACCCTTCATGTAGTCCTGAACGGCCTTGGGATTCTCCTCAATTGCCTCCTTGCAGAATTTGATTATCTCCTCTTTGGGTATGGCAAACAGTCCCTTTCTCTTTATGATTTCGTCAATATCTCCACCCTCGTCCAGCTTAGTTCTTATAACCTCAACCACACCCTTCTCGGTTATCCTGTCCTCCTCAAGGTACTTTATCAGCTTTGCGAACTCCTCCGGACTGAAAACCTCTCTGCATTTTGGAAAGTTCCACCCTCTGTAGTTCAGCTCTCCTCTGAGAACATCAACAATCCAGCTTGCGGCAAGTTTTGGATTTACGTATTTCGCAACGTCCTCGAAATAATCCGCCATCTTAACATCCAGAATCAGAACCTTGGCGTAGTTGTCTCCTATGGCGTACTCCCTTTTGAGCCTCTCTCTCTTCTCCTCCGGCATCTCAGGTAGAGTCCCCTCAACTTCCTTCAGTATCTCTCCTGTATAAACGGGAACGAGATCTGGCTCCGGGAAGTAGCGATAATCTTGTTCTTCCTCCTTGCTCCTGAGTGTGACGGTTATGTTCCTCGCCTCGTCGAAGTGCCTCGTCTCCCTTGCCACAACTCTTCCTCTCTGCAGCAGATTCTTTTGTCTCATAACCTCGTAGCTCAGGGCTCTCTCCACCCCCTTGAAGGATGAGATGTTCTTTACTTCAACTCTCCCCCCACCCTTCAGCGATATGTTTGCATCAACCCTCATCGCACCCTCCAAATCACCATCAAAAACATCGAGGTATTCGAGGATCATTCTGAGCTTGTTCAGGAAAAGTCTCGCCTCTTTGGGGGAGTTCATTACAGGCTCAGTGACTATTTCGAGAAGGGGGGCACCGCTCCTGTTGTAGTCAATCAAAGAATACTTTGCTGTCGTTATCGAACCCCTGTAGCTAAGCTTTCCTGGATCCTCCTCCATGTGAACTCTTTTGAGCTGAATCCTCTTTTCTTCTCCATCAACCTCTATGGTAACATACCCGCCCAGAGCAAGGGGACGATCGTACTGGCTGATCTGAAAACCTTTGGGCAAGTCGGGATAGAAATAGTTCTTCCTATCAAAAACCGTAAATGGTTGGATTTCGGAATTAAGGGCGAGAGCGACTTTTATTGCGGCTTTAACAGCTTCTTTGTTGATTACGGGCATAGCCCCCGGCATGCCCAGACAGACTGGGCAGACGTGAGTGTTGGGAGGGCTGTGATGATAGTCGAGAGGGCAGGAGCAGAAAAGTTTAGTTCTGAGCTTGTTAAGCTGAACATGAACTTCGAGTCCTATCACCACATCATCCATACATTCTGGAAATTTGGACGTATTAAAAAGGTTGTGAAACCATGTGGAAAATAAAGCTGGACAGTCCTGTAAACTGGGAACTGAAGCTGAAATTCTTCGTTCTCCCGGAGCAGCCTACTCCTGATATCGTTATTGGTGGAAAATGGATGAGAGCACTTAGAGTGGACTATGAACTGCTTCCGTTGGTGGTATATCCTGAAAGCAGCAGTGTTCTGGTTGTAGAAGGCCCTGAGATTTCTGAGAGGAAGAAGAGATATGTGGAGAGGAAAATTGTTGATTACTTCGGCCTGCATGACCCAACTGAGCTTTATAGGTTCATGGACACGGATAATAAGCTGAAAACGCTGAAGGAAAAATTTTACGGGTTTGGCAGGGCTGGATTAATGTCTATGACTGTTTACGAAGGAGTTGTTAAAGCCGTAATCCAGCAGCAAATCTCATTCATCGTGGCTGAGAGAATTACGGCAAGAATTGTCGAAAGATTTGGGGATTGTATTGGGTTAAAGTTTTACGAATTTCCTGAACCGGAAAAAATGATTTCTGCAGGGATTGATAGGTTAAGGGAATGCGGGCTGAGCAGAAGGAAAGCTGAGGTTATAACTGACATTTCAAACGCTGCATTGAGCTTCGATTTTGAGAGGCTAAGGGAGATGAAAGAGAAGGAGGTTTACGAGTTTCTCACGTCCTTTAAGGGGATAGGAAAGTGGACGGCAGAGCTCGTGATGTCAATGGCAATCGGAATGAACGTATTTCCTGCAGACGATCTCGGTGTGAGGAGGGCGGTTTCGAACCTCTATTTTGGAGACGAGTTGCAGGATTCCGAAACCGTCAGGAGGATTGTGGATGAAAAATTCGGGAAGTATGCGAGAGATATTCTTTTCTACCTCTTCCTTCACGATCGGAGCGAGTGAAAAATTTTTTAGAGTAAAAATCAAATGCTTTCTGAATGTTTCCGGAAATCGAGGAAATTAGGAGGAAGAGGAAAAAGCTTGGAGTGAGTCAGAAAAAGCTGGCTGAGCTTGTTGGAGTAAGTCAGCCCCTGATAGCGAGGATAGAGTCTGGGAGGTTTGATCCCAAGCTGTCACTTGTTAAGAAAATTCAAAAGGTTCTCGAGGAGATTGAGGGGGGGAGAGTTAGAGCAAAGGTGATTATGAACTCGCCCGTAATCACGGTCTCTCCCGAAGACAGTCTGAAAAAGGCAGCAGAGATTATGATCGAGAAGGAGATCTCACAGCTTCCGGTTACTTACAGAAAAAGGGTTGTCGGGAGTATAACCGAAAACGATGTCGTAAAGGCTGTGGTAGAAAAAGGCTCTTCTGCTGAAAGCATTAGAGTGAGAGAGGTTATGAATGATCCTTTTCCGGCTGTAAACCCAGATGAAAGTCTCAGCACGATTTCAAAACTGCTTTTTGACTCTCCTGCGGTTCTGGTTGTTGAGGGAGGTGAAATTTTGGGAATTGTAACCAAGCAGGATGTAATGAAGTTTTTGACTCAAACCCGGTAGTTAAATTTCCTCAAAAGTGTCTATAAATCTCTTGTAAAAATTCCAGAGTCTTTCGTTGAGTATATGCACCTCGAATACATCTCCAAAGTTTCTGCTAATCTCAACCTTGAACCGATAAATGGTTTCAGTATCTTCGCAGTTTGTAATCACGGCAACGTCAATGTCGGAGAGAATTACATGATAATCTCCTCGAACTGCAGAACCGAAAACATAAACCTTAGCATTTCCGAAGTATCTTTCTGCCAATTCTTTTATCTGCTTGACGAATTCTTTGTAATTGCTGAAAATTTTCTCCCTTTCTTTTTTCTCTTTCAAAAGATCATCTATGATATCCATTTTTTGAAAACCTCCTTGAAGCGATTCAAAACCTCCATCATTTTGGATATTTCTTCCTTGGAATATCTCTCGCGGATAATACCTCGAAAGTATATATGCATCCTCTATCACCTTCACCACTATCTCGTTGTCTTTGTAAAATTCAAAAAATCTTTCATCAATCTTCGAAACCCCTTTAAACAAAGCAGATAAGCTATGCGTCTTTGGAAAATGTCCTAATTCTTTTGCAAGAATATATTTGAGATATAGCTGGAAGGCTTGCTCAATATGGAATGCTGCTAAATCATAAACACTCTGTTCTGCAAAATACTTGCTCGCGACCTCGAACTTCTTAGCCCTTTCAAGAAAAATTTCAACATCATCCCTCATTAGTTGAAGTACTCTCGAGTGAATAAAATCTTGTCGTATTGGTCAACTATCAACGTAAACCAAGCAGCCAAATATGCAAGTCAAACCTTTACAGTCTTCCTCAGAAACCTTCTGTACCACTCGAACTCTTCTGGAGTAACGATATGGATTTCGAATGGGGCAAAAACGTCAATCTCCTTTAAAATCTTGCCAGCAATTTTTGCCTTCTCCTCCATTTTCTGCGGGGCGTTTTTGGAGCATATCAGGATGTCAATGTCGCTCGCCGGAGTGTGCTTACCCTCTACAACAGAACCGAATACGAATACCTCCACTTCACCAAGCAGCATTTCTGCTATCTTCTTTATCTTTTTAGCGTATTCCACGTAGTTTTCAAAGTACTTTCTTTCTTCTTTGGCAATTTTAACGAAGATGTCGAAACTCGTACTCATAGCCCATCCACCAGTTTCCTTATTTTCTCAGCCACTTCGAGCATGTTTTCGACTTCCTTTCTTTCAAACTCTGAGGGGATGTATCTTGACGTTATGTAAGCATTTTCAAGATTGGAAATCCTGTCAATATTCTCTACCATGAATATGCTAACTTCCCCTTCCTTGCCACTAACTTTTCCAATTTCCTTAAGAAGTCTCTTTATCGAATGAGTTTTTGGATAATCCCCTACCAAAAGAAATAATCTATATTTCAGATACAATTCAACGTGCTGCTGAATGTTAAAAGCTGCAAGGTCGTATACACCATGCTCAATCAGCTGAATAGCATTTTTCAAGAACTTTTCAGCCCTCTCCCTCAGAATTTCTATTTCTTCAACTGACATTGAATAAATTTGACTGCTGACTATAAAGTACTTTTCGCATAATGAATAGATTCTTGATTGGGATTAACCCCGGATTACATAATACCTGCCCTCCTCAGTGCCTCCCTGATTTCTGCAGTTTCCCCTTACCCCCTTAGATTTGACCCCATATACTCTTTTAAACCTCTTGTTTCTCAGCGTTGCATCTTACTTCTCAAGCATCTTGTCTTGCTTATTGAGCATTTCGAGCATGATGCGAATAGCTCTCTCACAATACTCCATCTGGAATGCCTGCATGCACCTCTCGATCGGAGGTACTTCGTATTTGTATTCTTCAAAGGTTATTGATTCTACCACTGCTTTTTCTGGCTTCTCAGTCTGAATTCTTGCCTTCAAAATTTCAGCTATCTCTTCTGGAGCTTCAAGCAGAACTATAACAGCCTCTTTACCGTTAAGCTTTACGTTGAAGGCAGAAAATCGGTCTATTCCATACTCCAAAGCCATGTTTATCAGCGCAACTCTGTAACCAACTCCGTGGACCTTGCCTTTGATTATGGCCTTTAATTTCATTCAAATCTTCTCTTATATTGAAGATTAAAATAAGTTTCTGAAGTTTGTCTCGATTCAGTTTTAGGGTGAAATTCTTGGGGAGTTTGATTTAACCCTGCATTTATCTAAAGCCTCATCGGACTTTTCAAGTGGTGTATTGCCTTTAAGATTTAGCCTTAGATTATTCTTTAGTCATGATAAGTACAGCTTTAACAAGGTCTTATCAACAGAATACGTGTATACAAGTTTATGGTAAACAAGGAACCCACCTCTGTGATCTCCGTTAGAGTTCGAAGGGACATTAAGGAGGAGGCAAAAAAATTAGGCATTGATATTAAGGGCAATCGTCGAAAGAACTCTTGAAGAAGAGGTTAGAAAGACCAAAGTCAAAAAGCTGGAAAAACTTGTTGAAGAAGCTTTGAATTCTATAGAGTTCACGGCTGGGGAATGGGTGAGAGTGATTAAGGATGCAAGAGCCGAGAGATAGTACTGCTTCAGCAGTATTCCCGCTCATCTTAAGTTTTGGAGGGAAATTGCAGAACTCGCTATAAGGCGTTTTACTCCGATCTCACCAAATACCCCCAAGCCTGAAAAATCACCCAAGCAATTTCCCAAACTTCATCGCAAACTTTACCTTCAGCCTTCCCTTAACAACGAGCTTTAAAGTGTCAAGAAGCCCTATTTTCCCCGAATGTAAGTCCGTTCAGTGTTTACAGATCGGCAGAGATGAGATTGCTGCTCCTTGAACCGTTCTCTACCACCCTACCCCCTTCGAACGTTATGGTAGCGCTCATCTTCAGGTCTCTGCACTCTACGGTCACGCTGCCGTTAATCCCCCTCGCAATTTCCTCTCTCCTTTTGTCCCTTAGCTTCTCTTCAAGTATTTTTTCAAGGATTGTTGCAAACCCCAACTCGTCCTGGTGTATTCAACCTGCATGTTTCACTATGAATTTAAAATTTAAAAAATATCTCCCAGAGATAAGTTCTAAG
>JAPDIY010000015.1 GCA_029259335.1 Archaeoglobi archaeon | reverse complement strand
CTATTTTAATTTTTTTGCTGTATTTTTTGAAATGTAAAGTGTTATATTATACACAGACAAAGAAAAAAATTAAATTTCTTGAGATTCCCATAATCTTAGTGGATGCTGAAGAGTTATCTGAGAAAATAATGACGGAAAAAGTGGCTGTGTTCGGGGATAAGGTGTCAGTATCTGGCATGGATATTGACGTCGCGGCTGAAATAAGAGATATGGTGGATGTTCTGATTCCGGCTGAGCAGTATGATGGTTACATTGTCCTTGATGGAGAATGCATCGTTTTTAGAAGAGATCGCGAATTTTCGGTAATAGCAGTTGTTGAGGAGAACAGAACAAGGTGGTGTTTGAACAAAATGAGGGAGATTTTCGGCAATGACGGAAGCTGAATTTGCTTACTTTGATGGAGAAATTAAGGGAAACTCCAAAGCCGCGGTTTCATATTTAAAGGCTGTGAAAGATTTTATTGAGGAAAGTAACATTTCCGAACTCGCTTTTTCATCCAGTGGTTTTTCTGGAGTTTTACTGAAAGATCCAATCCTCATCTTCGTTAGAGTGAAGGGCGACATTTCAGATGCAAAATTATGTGTGAGGAAAATTTTGAAAGAGTTTGGCTTTGTGAAAAGTGGCAATTTAGAGAGCATCCTTGAGTTTGCCGAGGAGATTGACAAGCTACCCATAGAGGAAGTACTAAAGAGAATGAAGAGATAAATTAACGGCCGACAAGCCTTCTGACCATTCTGAAACTCCTGAAGACCTCCTCCCTTTTCATTATAAGTATCGGGATTGAAAGCGCTATGTACACTGCTGAAATGATATATCTGACCTCAACTCCAGGAGATGCAAGCTGAATTGCGAAAAGACTGAGTAGAGCAAAGGCCTCTTTCCAGTTTATCTTCAAGTCGATGAGTATTGCAAGTCCGAAGAGCGATTGGGCTGCTGTCAGCAAAATTTCCTCACTCTGTCTTGCATCGAGCGGTAAACTCTGAACTCTGAGAGCAGATATGCTGTAAATGAGCGCAATTGTGCCGATAAGAAGCGTCCACTGGTTGACTTTGGACGAAATCAGAGTGTTCATGGCAGCAGTCACTCTGAGCCTCCTGACAAAGTAAACTGCAACTATGAGCTCAGGAGCTTCGCTTGCAAGCGGAGCAATCCACTGTACAGCGAGAAATTCATCAACTCCGAATTCTCGCGCAGTGCCAAGCAATCCTTCTGAAAAAGCTTCAACGCTGAGCAGTATTATCGCACCTGCGAAAAAGAAAAGTGCGATGACTGAAAACCTTCTCGCCCCTTTTTTCAAGCTGCAAAGATAAGCAGGAACTCCTAACACCACAGGTTCTTCTTTCTCAGCCCTTACTGTTAGCATTATGTAAGAGATGTACATGGAAACGAACATGAACGTATCAAATATGGAGATACGGCCTTTAAAAGGGAGAATGAAGGCGTAAATCGTTGCAATCAGAAGAAAAAAGTTCTCAAGCCTTATCCCTTCATCAAGATGTACTTCTCCTTTTCTCGTTGTTAGGATAGCGATAAACGCTACAAGACTCCAGCCTATGCCTATGAGCAGTCTGTTCGCCCCTGTCATGTTTGCCGTTGCATAGTGCACGTAATCCCCGCCCAAACTCCCTGCCTTCCACGCAAAGTAGCCGTCAACAGCATACTCTGGCAGCACTGCGAGTAATGCAACTACTGCAAGGCTAAAGGATCTCGGCACATCCATTTCGGCGGTTTCAGCCGCCCAAGAAATCAGAAATGACGCTGAGACAACTGCAAGGCCGGAAAGAAAAGTCTGCAAGAGTGGAGGGTAATGAACGTTGAGTATTAGGGAAATAAGCCAGGGGAAGGTTAGTGAAGTGATTGTGATCATCTGAACCTTCTCTTTTACGAAACTCATGGGCCGAGAAACGGTCTTCCGTTATTTAAATTTGCGGCGGAAATCGTTATTTACTCATACCACCAAAAAGTTTCATGAGAAGAAAGCTTCTTGAAATTCTTGCGTGTCCCGTCTGCAAGTCCGATCTGGAGGTTGAGGTTTACGAGGAGAATGAGGAAGAGATAATTTCAGGTAAATTGAAGTGCAAGGGATGTAACGCGGAGTTCCCAATAGAAGATGGCATTCCCAACATGCTTCCACCGGAGCTGAGAACATGAAGTACATTGTTGTTACTGGCGGTGTGATGAGTGGACTTGGCAAGGGAATTACAGCGGCTTCTATTGGCAGATTGCTGGTTGAGATTGGCTACAGGGTTGTTCCTATAAAGATAGATCCCTACATAAACATAGATGCTGGCACGATGAACCCGTTTCAGCACGGGGAGGTTTACGTTTTAAAGGATGGGACTGAGGTTGACCTGGATCTGGGGCACTACGAGCGCTTTATTGGGATGGAGCTTACAGGAGAGCACAATATAACGACGGGAAAAATCTACAAGAGCGTAATTGAAAAGGAGAGGAGGGGGGATTACCTCGGACAGACTGTCCAGATCATTCCCCACATTACGGATGAAATAAAAAGCTGGATCAGGAGGGTTGCAGAGAAAAGCGGGGCTGAGATCTGTCTTGTTGAAATCGGAGGAACTGTTGGTGATATTGAAGGGATGCCTTTCCTTGAGGCGGTCAGGCAAATGCACAACGAGGAGAGGGAGGAGGATTTTGCCCTCGTACACGTAACTCTCGTCCCTCTCGATGCTGGAGGAGAGCAGAAAACAAAGCCAACACAACACAGTGTGAAAGAGCTGAGGGAGCTTGGACTGCATCCGGATGTTATTGTCGGGAGATGTGAGGAGAGGCTTAAGGAGGTCACGAAGAAAAAAATCGCTCTTTTCTGCGATGTTCCCGTCGAGGCTGTGATAAGCAATGAAAATGCAGAGGATATCTACGAGGTTCCGCTGATTTTCAAGAGGGAGAAACTTGATGACTATCTGATCAACAAGCTTAAGCTTGAGAAAAGGGAAAGGAGGGGAGAGTGGGACAGGATAGTCGAGAAGCTGAAATCCCTTGAAGAGGAAGTCTCGATTGCTATAGTGGGTAAGTACGTAGATGTGAGAGACGCCTACCTCAGCATAAGGGAAGCATTGAAGCACGGGGGGATTCATGCCGGGTGCAGAGTCAAGTATGTATGGGTGGACAGTGAGGATCTTGAAAGGGTTGACGAATTCGAGCTTGATGTTGACGGAATCCTCGTTCCCGGTGGTTTTGGATCGAGGGGGGCAGAGGGGAAGATCAGGGCGATAGAGTATGCGAGAGAGAACAACATTCCATTTCTCGGCATATGTTTCGGCTTCCAGCTTGCTGTAATTGAGTTTGCAAGGCACGTTGTTGGATTAAAGGATGCAACAAGCTCGGAGCTTGTGGAAGGGGATGTAGAGCACGCAGTCATAGACCTCCTGCCCGAACAGAAGAGAATTGAGGAGAAGGGAGGAACCATGAGGCTTGGAGACATCGAGGTTACCATAAAGCCAGGCACAATCGCTCACAGGCTTTACGGGAGGGATAAGGTTTACGAAAGGCACAGACACAGATTCGAGGTAAACCCAGAATACATATCTCTGATTGAGGAGCACGGGCTTGTTTTCAGTGCCTACTCAGATGGGGGCAGAAGAATGGAGATTGCCGAGTTGCCAGAGCACAGATTCTTCTTTGCCACTCAGTTCCACCCCGAGTTCAAATCCCGCCCCTACAATCCCTCACCACCTTTTGTCGGGTTTGTTACAGCAGCTTTGGGCTATAAGAGGGATAGTGATGAATGTTGAGAAGTTTGTGGAGGATGCGATAAAGGAGATCAGGGAGAAGGTTGGAGATGGCAAGGCGATAATAGCTCTCTCTGGCGGAGTTGATAGCTCCGTCTGTACGGTCTTAGCTCACAAAGCCCTTGGAGACAGACTGATCCCGGTTTTTGTTGACACTGGCCTGATGAGGGAGGGAGAGCCTGAGAGGATAAAGGAGATTTTTGGAAATATGGGTCTCGTGTTCATAGATGCTAAGGACGAATTTTTCAAGGCTTTGAAAGGAGTAACCGACCCTGAGGAGAAGAGGAAGGTGGTCGGAGAGCTTTTCGTCAGAATATTTGAGAGGGTTGCTGAGGAGCATGAGGCGGATTACCTGATTCAGGGCACAATCTATCCTGACATCATTGAAAGTCAGGGTGGAATAAAGAGTCATCACAACGTGGGAGGTTTTCCAACCAAGTACAAGTTCAAGGACGTTATCGAGCCTTTAAGGGAGCTTTACAAGGATGAGGTAAGGGAGGTTGCGAGATATCTCGGCCTTCCAGAGGAGATTTCGGAGAGGATGCCGTTCCCCGGTCCTGGCTTGGCTGTGAGAATCGTTGGAGAGGTTACACCAGAGAAGGTGGAGGTTGTAAGGAAGGCAAACAAGATAGTTGAGGAGGAACTCGCTGAATACGACAAATGGCAGTGCTTTGCCGCTCTTATAGGAAGGGCTACTGGAGTAAAAGGGGACATCAGGGTTTGGGGATACATTATAGCGGTTAGAGCTGTTGGTTCGAGGGACGGGATGACCGCTGATCCGCTGAACATTGATTATGAAAAGCTCAGGAAAATCGCTTTGAGAATTACAGGTGAAATAGATAAGGTTTCGAGGGTTGTTTACGACATAACGCCCAAGCCACCCGCTACAATTGAGTACGAGTAAATTTTTTAAAGTTGTAAACCTTTTTTAATTTATGGTTGACGATATTAAAAAAGTTGTGTTGGCTATAGCGATGGCTCTGGTTACAGCAGTCAGCGCGCAGTTGAACTTCAAGATTGGGCCCATACCTTACACGATGCAGAATTTCGGAGTGATGCTTTCAGGCTTCCTTCTCGGACCTTTATATGGAGCTTTGGCTTTGCTGATATATACTGCTCTAATAGCCCTCGCTCTCCCTTTTGCTGCTGGGGGAGGGGGGTTGGGTGTTCTGCTCGGTCCTACGGCTGGATTCATCTACGGCTTCACGATTTCAGCATTTCTGGCGGGTGTGATGAGGAAGATAATCTGGAAAAGAGGAGATCGGAGAGAAGTTGTTGCTCTCTGGCTCTCAACACTGATATCGGTAATCCCAACATACCTGCTCGGATTTGTCATCTTCTACAACTTTGCAATTGGCAATGCAAAGCTTCTTGCATGGGCTGAGAGTGCTGCAGAAACCTTTGGCTTCAATTTCACAGACCCACTCTTGGTGATACTGATAGCAACTGTTCTGATATTCCTCCCTCAGGATTTCTTCGTAGATCATCTGCTTGCAGTGCTCGTTTTCCGATACGTTCACAGAATGCTGAGGGAGAGGGGAGTGGAAATTGATTGAGTTCAACGTTAAATCCTATTTTTACCCCAACGGAAAGCTTGGTTTGAAAAATTTCGTGGAGAGTTTTGAGGGTCGTGAGTTTTTGAAGGGAAAGACTGGAGCGGGTAAGACAACTATTTTAAGAATGATGAACGGGTTGATTCCTGAATTCTACGGCGGTAAACTCGATGGATGTGTGAAGGTTTTTGGAGATAAACCGAATCCGAGAGACGTTTACTACGTAAAGCAAAGCCCGGAGGAGATGGTTACGTGCCTTGATGTTATTGACGAAGTATCCTATCCTATAGTTCAGCGGGGAAAGAGTGTTTCGGAGGCGAGAAGAGAGGCAGAGGAAGTTTGCGAGGAGATTGGTATAGGGGATCTAATGGACAGAAAAACCTACGAAATATCAACAGGCGAGCTTCAGCTCGTCGAAATAGCTGCAGCAATCGCCTCTGGTAGCAGATTTATCGTTTTTGATGAGCCATTTGCCCATCTGAGCAGGAGAAATGCTTTGAGAGTTATTGGAATAATCAAGGACTTGAGACACGTTGTATCGGAGCACCGGATTGAGTTTGAGAGGTACTTCAGTAGAACAGTTGATCTTGGACTTAAAATCGAGAATTTTGAGATTCGTGAAACTGAAAAGGGGGAGATAGTTTATGACGGAATTCTGGAACTCAGGGAGAGAGAAATTGTAGCCGTTACAGGTGATAACGGAGCCGGAAAGACGATGACGCTGAAAAGAATTGCAAGAGATATGAGAAAGAAGGGAATCGACTTTTCAATTGTTTTGCAGCACCCACCCTACCACCTCACCGAAAGCACGGTAAGAGAGGAGGTTGAGGGGGTGGAGAAGGAAATCATCAGAAACTTTGAACTTGAAAGCATTCTTGACAGGCATCCGCAATCTCTGAGCAGTGGCCAGATGAGGAGGGTGGCAATTGCAAAAGCTTTCAGATCCAGAATTTTGCTTCTCGATGAACCTACTGCTGCGCAGGACATTAATTTTCGAAAAAAGCTCATCTACCTGCTTAAAAAATGTGGAAAGGTTGCAGTCATAGCAACGCACGATGAAGAACTGGCAGAGTACTGTGACAGAAGGATAGAACTATGATACTCGATTCTCTTAAAGAGGGTTTGAGGGGAGGGGAAAGGGAGGGTAGAATCTGCCTGATCTCAGCCATATTGCTTTCCTTATCCGTCTATCTGTCATCTATGGCTTTGGAAGTATCTCTGTTGATTATAGCATTAACAGCAGCCATAACCTCCGGGAGATCGCTGAAGATTCTTAAAGCTCTCATACCCTTCTACATTCTCTTTGCCACCACAGCAATTTTTTTCGGATTTCAGGCCGTCAAGAGTCTGCTTGCATTTATGGCCGTGATTTCAGCAGGAACACTGATTTACTCGACAAGTATCGGGGAGATTAGTGGTGCGCTTTTGTACTTCAAGCTCCCCCAGAGATTCGTCAGTATAATCTCTCTGGCAATTTCCATGCTGCCTTTAGTTGTATCCGATTTCGACAACATCAGGGAGATTCACGCTTCGAGAGGGATAGCTGGATACTACAGACTTCTTAAAGCTTTCACATCAACAACGATTCTCAGAGCTATCAGCATTTCAGAGTCTCTTTACTCAAAAAGCTTCAGCTACAGGGCTGTGGGAGACTTGAGACGGCCAGATCTGAAGGATCTTGCAATATTTCTGCTTTCAGCAGCGATTCTAATTTACGCAATATCTCTCGAAGTATCGACCTGCACGCCCTCCTCAACGTAGAACCTGAAGTACTCGCTCACAGGTCTCTTACCTCTCAGTTTCGGAACCGCAAACTTGCTCACTATCCTCTCTCCAACCCTCTCCGATTCGATATCGAAAACAACATCTGAAATATCCAGGACTTTGTTAACAACCTTCGCCGGATGCAGGTTCTTAACAAGATAGCAGTAAATAACCGTCCCGTTTTCTTTCGAGATCGTATAGAGCTTGTTCAGAAGCCAGTCCTTCAATCCCCACTCAACTGAAAGGTTCAGGAAGAACGAGAGTGAGTCAACAATTATGTTATACTCCCCGTTCTCCTCAGTTATTTTGGAAAGCTGGTCATCAACAAAATCGAAAATCTCCTTGTCCCTATATTTATCCTCCACAACAAACTGTCCGTATTCATTTAAATAATACTGGGTATAAACATCTACAAAGTTCACGTACTCAGCATCCAGACCCAGCTTCTGGATGTCCATTTTTACGAACTTAGCGGAGCGATTTGTAGTGAAGTAGTAACTCTTCATCACGGTTGCAAACTGGTAAAGGAAAGCTTCGGGCATAGCAAGTGGGTCTGCATAAACACAGACAAAGCTACCCGGAGGTAACCCGCCATCGAGTCTTCTATCCAATAGAACGATACCTGTCGGCACATCAGCAGTTTTCAGGACTTGCATTTGTTCCATTATTAATTACTTGCAAATGTGCAATTTAAACTTTTCCCATCATCATTATTATGTTCAATGATTATTTAAGCAACGAGATTATAAAATTCGACAACAAAAACTTTTATTTCTGCGATAGGGAAAAAACTATGATGAATTCAAAGAAGGTCAGAATTCAAACTACACTGGATTCTGAAATTTACAATAACATAATCAAAAAATTGCTACCGAAATACGGTCAATTGAACAGACTTATTGAAGAAGCTGTAAAGTACCTCTACGCGAAGGAAATGAATGAGGTGACGGAATTAGATCACCTGCTGGTCAGGATGATGAAAGAGGTCGGTATGGTTGCTATTGGCTTCTTAACCAGCTTCTTATACCTCCTTTTCTCCTTCTCAACGTTCTTCGAGTTAAAGATAAACAGAGGATAGCTTACCAACCCTTCAAGCTTCTCAATCCTGAAGTTCTTCTTTGGGATAACTAGAGGCACTACACTATCTAATCCCAATCAGGTAGTTCTTGTAGGCGTAAAATCTCCTATCTATGATTATTGAAATCTCCAAACCCCGATTAAACCTCTTCCTTTTCAGCAATTCGAGGATCAGAGGATAAATTCTGCTTTCGTGGACGTTTGCAGGATAAACGTAGAAGAACAGGGGTGTCAGAGTCTCGTAATCTATTAAGATCATCATCTTCACCCCCAGAAAGAATCCCTTTGTTGAATAGCCCCACTTATTTTTCAAATCTCTTCTTCTGAAAGGATTTAGATCGAGCGATATATCAAGTCCACCTCTGTGGAACCCTTGCAACGGGTACTTGGTTGGGATTGATAAAGCTTACCTTGGGTTGTACACCTCCTTCCTCTTTAGCATGTAGTAGATGCATACCAGCATTTTTCTTGCTGTAGCTACAATAGCTATGTTGTGTCCCCTCCTCCTCTTAATTCTTAGGTA
>JAPDIY010000097.1 GCA_029259335.1 Archaeoglobi archaeon | reverse complement strand
AATCGGTTTATTTCCTGTGAAAAGAGGTTTGATTATGTCTCTTTGCGTGGAAAGGTTGGATTGCTTGTTGTTTGTGAATTTAGTGTGTTAAGGAAGAGATTGGGTTAAAGGTTGTGTAAGCACCCTATCATAGTAAAATTTTCGAATTTTAACCTTATATATTTTTTGCTACCAAATTGGTATACTAATTTGTTAGCCAGAAAAATATAGTAATACCAAAATGAGCCACTATTTTATGATACAAGGAACAGGGAGAGTCATAAATAGACCAACCAAAAGTGGAGGAAAGGTTTACGACAAATTTTTCATTTACATACCAACGAGTGTTGCAAAGGATTCTGCTTTTCCATTTGAACCGGGAGAAGAAGTCACGATAAAAATAGAAGGTCGAAAACTTATAATTGAAAAGAAATCGGAGAAAATTTAGCTTAGAATAAATACTGAGATTAACTTATCAACAACTCTTGAATACCACTCATCTGCCTGTTTTACTTTCGCCAAATAGTGCATTGACCCAACTGTAATCGAAGCTCTTCCCTGTATGAAATCTGCTACAGATTCAGGAACTCCGTTAAGATGAGGAAGTTTTCTAGCAATTATTCTTCCATCATTTAATCAAAATTGAATGCTCACTTCAAGCTCTCGCAGACAATCTTATTAACCTTCCAAACCTACTCTAAACAATGGACATAGAGGGATACGCTCGAAGAATGCTTGAGAAAATGGATGAAGATCAGGTAAAAAACCTCCTTGCTGAGAGAATTGCTGAAATCAAAAACTGGGATATAGAGAAAGCTAAAAAATGGGCTGAAGCGGTTATTATCGAAGTCAAGAATGCCTACAGCAAAAAGAACTATCTGCTTGACTACTACCGATCAGGAGTTACGATGGGTGCTTTTGGGGTCGGCTCAAGGGGAAAGGGAGATTTTTACGTGCATGAAAAGATAGCCGAGGTGATTGGTGGTAGCAGTGCAGTGGTTTCGTCCAAGGATCTGGACGATGCCGGAGTCGTGAGATACGGAGACCTTTACATTGCTGTCGCGGTTGACGGAATTCATTCGAGGCTCAGCGAGTTCCCCTTCATAGCTGGATTTCACGTTACGAGGGCGGCGATGAGGGACGTTTACGTTATGGGTGCAGAACCGGTAGCTGTTTTCTCGGACATTCACGTTGCTGATGATGGTGATGTGAGCAAGATATTCGACCACATTGCGGGAATCTCTGCTGTTTGCGACGCCACAGGTGTTCCGCTCGTCAGTGGCAGCACACTCAGAATTGGCGGTGACATGGTCATAGGAGAGAGAATGACGGGAGGAGTTGGCTGTGTTGGTGTTTCAAAATACATCACACCTCGCAAAAATGTGAAAGAGGGAGACATCATTTTGCTTACAGAAGGGGCAGGTGGAGGAACCATAGCCACAACCGCCATCTATTACGGAAGACAGGAGGTAGTTGAGGAGACCATTAACCTCGACTTCATAAAAGCTGTAAAGGCTATTTTTGCCGATGGTCTGGTTAAAGAAATCCACTCAATGAGTGATGTGACGAATGGGGGAATCAGGGGGGATGCAGAGGAAATTTCAAAGGTTTCGGGTAAATCTTTAGTTTTTGACTATGAGAAGCTGAGGGAGTGTGTGAATCCGAAAGTTTTGGAGATGCTCGATGAGCTTGAAATTGACTTTATGGGTGTATCGACAGATTCTCTCATGGTCGTATGTGATGAAGAAACTGCAAAAGCTGTAATCAGGGCTGTTAAAAAGGCGGGAGTTGAGATACAGGAGGTCGGCTGGGTTGAGGATAGCAGGGACAAAGCCGGGGCATTTGTAATTGAAGATGGAAAAAAGAAGGAAGTAAGACCGAGGTTCAGGGAGTCAGCTTACACACCCCTCAAGAAAGTTGTTGGAGAGGAAGAGCCTCCAGATTTCGAGTCGATGAGGCAGAAGGTTGATGAAGCAGTGAGGAAAGCGATGGAGAAAAAGAGAAAGGTGCTGGAAAGGCTTGGTAGAGTTTAGGATTTTTCCTGCTTGATTTCTCTGTTTATTTTGTCTTCAAGCTCCAGAAGGATAAGCAGGATCATGAAGTAAAGTTCGGCGAGCTTATCCTTTTCCCATTCAGCGTACTTTAGTATAATTCTATCCAGCTTTCCCTGCAACTTTCCCATCCTGTAGAGGATATAAAGCATATCCTCCACGCTGTTGCTGAAGGTAAACTCCACTCCCCTATCCCTCTCGAAAAGCCACGCTCTTCTGAGAGTCTCTCCTATGGTGCCGTAGTCTATTTGAAGGAAGTCCTTTCTCGTTCTGAAGAGCTCCTCAAGCTCGTATCTGTTTGGCAGAACAACTCCATTTATGATCGCAGAAAGCTCAACAAGCCTTGTAAAGTAAATATAAAAGATAGGATTGAATATGTTTCCGCTCTTCTTCAAGTTCTTCGCTCTCTCGACAAGATCAGCATCAAACAAGTTTCTCTCTTCTTCCTCGAACTCTTTCAGTTTCATTTGTTCAAGCTTAATGCAAGGGGTTATAAATCTTGCCGGTAATGCGAAGAGGTGGAAATTGGCGGAATTGAGATGTATCGGAGGAAGTACGGCAGAGGGTTCAGACCACACATATCAATCCTTCTGGATGGGACAGAATTTCACGTTGATTCTTCGCCCGGAAAAAGAGGATGGAATCTCATTACCCATGCCCACTCTGACCACTATGGGCAGAGGAACATGGACAATCCGCGTGCCGTTGCAAGTGCTGAAACTGCAAGGATTCTTGAGGCTGCGACCGAGAAGGAGTATGAAGGCATTACTTTTGATGTGGGTGGAAAAATAAGGGTTCAGGGGCAGAAAATTGAGACCTACCCAACCTTCCACATTCACGGCTCCGCAGCGTTCTTTTTCAGGAACTTTGAACTGCTTATCACGGGGGATGTAAAGGATTATTGTGAGCTGCCAGAGTGCAGAATCCTTGTGACTGAAGCCACTTACGGCCATCCGTCTCATGTTTTCGAGGATGAGGTTGGTAAGCTTCTTGATGTTGCCTCTCATAATGTTGTGCTGGGAGCATATCCAATCGGGAAGGCTCAGAGAGTGGCTGAGATCCTCAAGAAGGAAATCGGTTTCAGGGCTGAGGAGAGAGTCGAGAGAATATGCCGTGCTGTTGGTATCTGTCCTGACGAAAACGGACCTTTAATCGTCTCTCCGAGAAATCTTGCCAGATACGGTGGAGGGTACATCCTAACAGCCCAGAACTTTTACAGATGGCCAAAAATAACGCTCAGCGACCATCTTGACTACAGGGGTTTGCTGGAGATGATACACCACTGCAATCCAGAAACGGTAGTCTTCTACCATGGAAAACCATCCAAAGCTCTGATCAGATATCTGGAATCTGAGAAAATTGAGTGCAAGACGCTCGAAGAAATAAAAAATTAAGATGGAATGTGCTCAGGCGGCCTCACGACCTTCATTTTCATAGCTTCCTGTTCACAACCCACAACACAAACACCACATCCAAAGCATTTCTCCTCGTCAACCTTCGCCACATCCTCTATTTCAATGGCGCCGAAATGACAGCGTTCCTCACATACACCGCAGGCAATACAGAGATCCTCATCAACATACGCAACGTATCTGCTCTTTTCCAGCATTGTCTCTATGGGCACATTCCCGTACTTGGCGGAAAGAAAGAACTCGCAGCAATCGCTGCAGCAGTTGCAGTTAACTGTAACCCTCCTGTCCACGATTTTACCGGTGTTCGGCCATGTGTGAACCAGCCCATCCTCTTCAGCCTTCTTTATAATCTCCAGAGCTTCGTCAACAGATATTTCCTTTCCAGATCCCCTCGTTATAACGTACTCCGCTCCTCTTCCGAACTGGATGCAGTGCCAGAGGGACATCTCATCAGTGTAGTTGCATCCGTCTCCTGTGAGATACGTAACATTCCTGCAGGAGCAGGGAACAACAGCAATCTTCTCCTGAGCTTTTATCATCTCAACTATATTCTCCTGTGGCAGCACATCTGGCAAATCCTTTATTGCACCGTACGCGGGAACAACTCTCCAAACTTTGAAATCTGCAAGTGCCAGAAGCTGACCCATTCGAGCATGCGCCTCTTTCTCACCAAACTCCTTCCACAGCCTTGCATACTCAGCATCCTTCATGTGCCTAGATGCAAGAGTTGCATCGTGAAGCTGAACGAGGTCTTTAGCAAATCTGTAATAATCTCTTTTCTGGAAATCCTTCGGAAAAACCACACCCTTAAAGAACAGATTTTCAAGGATCTCCTTAACCCTTTCCGCATCCATTCCGAGTTTTTCAGCGACCTCTTCAGGACTTCCCGGCAGTGCTGCAGCCACCTTTGCCTCCTCATCGCTCAACAGGTATTCTAGGATTTTCCTCAGATACTCTGAGTCGGGAAACCCCAATCTCATCATCAAAGTTTCGTAGCTCATGAAAAAAATTAGTCAGGTTTTACTATTTAAATCTAATCCAGAAGAGATGCAACCTCGTTAGCGAATTTCATAGTTGTCAGATTTCCACCAAGGTCAGGTGTTGTTTTCCCGCTCTCGATAACTCTCTCCACAGCCTCTTCAACTCTTCTTGCCTCGTCCAAGTATCCGAAGTGGCGGAGCATCATGCACGCTGTGAGTATCATCGCCGTCGGATTGGCAATACCTTTACCCGCTATGTCGAAAGCTGCACCGTGAACAGGCTCAAAAATCGCGTTTCTCTCCCCAACATTGGCAGAAGGGGCGAGACCGAGACCGCCTACAAGACCGGCTGCAAGATCAGAAACAATGTCTCCAAACATGTTTGTTGTAACGATAACATCGAACCTGAAGGGATCCATAACGAGATACATGCATGCAGCGTCGATGTAGTAGTCGTTGAACTCGATATCCGGATACTCCGCTGCAATCTCTCTGCAAACGTCTCTGAATAGCCCACAGGTCTTCTTCATCACATTTGCCTTGTGCAGGGCCGTAACCTTTCTCCTCCCCTCCCGCTTTGCAAGCTCAAAAGCGTATCTTGCTATTCTCTCTGACGCCTGCCTCGTTATAACCCTGACCACCTCAGTTACACCATCGAACTCAAACTCGAAGCCTCGATACAGACATTCCGTGTTCTCCCTTACTATCACAATGTCAAGGCCGGGATAAAGACATTTTATGCCCTTCAAAGCCTTTGCAGGTCGTATGTTGGCGAATGTGTTCAGTTCTTGCCTCAGCCTGACTATAACGTCGGCTGCAGTCTCTCCTGCTGCACCAAAAAGCACTGCATCGCTCTCCCTGCACGCTTCAAGGGTTTCATCAGGTAGCGCCTTTCCGTACTTCTGTTGAGCTTCATCGCCAGCCTCATAAAAGTTATACTCAAAAGGGAGGTTCAGTTTTTCGAGTATGAGCATTGCGGCATCCATGACCTCTTTTCCGATACCGTCACCGGGGATGACAGTAATCTTTTTCATGTCTTCTCCCTCAGACTCTTGGCATAGTTCACCAATCCCCCCTTCTCCAGAATATCCCTTAGAAAGTCTGGCACTGGACTTATCCGGTACTCTTCACCACTCGTCTTGTTTCGTATAACACTCTTCTCGTAGTCAACCTCTAATTCATCGCCGTCATCGATTTTATCAGCATCTCTGCATTCGATAACCTTCAGACCGATGTTTATTGCATTCCTGAAGAATATTCTGGCATATGACTTAGCTATAACAGCCTCAATCCCCGTGGCCTTTAAAGCGAGAGGGGCATGTTCTCTGCTACTTCCGCATCCGAAGTTCTCTCCTGCAACAACAAAATCTCCTTTCTTAACTTCTCTTGCAAACTCTGGTCTCACATTCTCAAAAACGTGTTTGGCAAGCTCTTCGGGCTCATTGATGACGAGATACTTCCCCTGAATTATCACATCTGTGTCAATATCATCTCCAAACTTCCATGCTCTTCCCATGAACCAAGTTGGGGGAGAATTAAAAAATGTTTCATATGAAGTGGCTTGGGCTGAAGAGGGTTACAAGCAATGCCGTCATAACTCCTGCGAGCAGCATCCTGAATCCGCTCATTATGACGTTGAAGTTGGCGACCTTCCCCATTACCGCTCCGACTACAAAGAGGCTTGCAAAACCGAGTGAAACTGCCACGGTAAACGCTTCTTCTGTGGGAAGAAAAACATAGGGCAAAAGAGGTATGAATGCAGCGATAATTGGAGCAACTCCGTGAATTACTGACGATACGTATGCAGCAAAGCGATGTGCTCTGTCAATTGAACACTCTTTGGAGTTTATCAGCAAGGCCCTCTCCTTTCTGTCTTTCATTATTTTCTGCTCGATCCTTTCAGCTTCAAAAGCACCCCATGAGCTTGAAATTCCAAGAGCTAAGGCGGTAGCAACACCAGCGGAAAGTATCAACCTAGAGCTTGCTTCACCGACCATATGTGCTCCGATAATCATCCCAAGAATTGTAAGAACTCCATCGAAGAAACCTATCACAAAATACCTTCGAGAGACTGAAGCTATGTCTGTCATTCTGCTGTAAAGCTCTAACTCACTCTTGAACTTTTTTATTCTGTCTTTCATCGCAGTAGGTCGAGAATTTCCTCCATCTTGAAGTTCATATTTGAAAGCTTCTTTTTGGCATTTGAGTAAGCCATGGTCTGAAATTCCTTGTTGCGTGCCTTATTTAAAACTGCTTCAAATTCTGATTCTGTTAAAATCTGTTTGAGGTAATCCATGAACTCGTAGCGCCCAAGAACTTCTACATCCTGTCTTGTTTCAAATTTAGAAGAATTGAAAAATATCGCCTCGTTTTTCCAGCATTTTTCGCATTCACATACAAGAATTCTCCTGTTCTCGCTTTTAATCCACAGCTTTTGGAACATTAATCCTCCGCATCTGCAGAAACCACCAAAAAGTTCTTCCTGAACCTCTTCGCCATTAAAAACAGTATCGTCTAAAATAATTTTTTTTAAAGGCTCTACAAGCCTTATCATATTACACTGGAATTATCTTCTTTACTTCAGGAACTTTAGCCCGCAGGTACCTCTCCACGAACGAAGTTAGAGTTATCATTGACATCGGACATCCGCCGCACGCTCCAAGGAGCTGAACCTTCACGGTCCCTGAACTCTCATCAACGTCAACTACTGCTATATTTCCCCCATCCCTCATCAAAGCAGGTCTTATGTCTTTTTCAATAACTTCTTCCACTTTCTCTCTGAGTGACATGTTCGTACTTTCTTTTTGGAGGAATAATAAGTTTTTGGTTTCAGAAAGTGTACCTGAAAATTACAGAAATTATTGGATCCTGTATATCGGCATCTTTATTCTGTTTACCGCTAGTTCTTGCCATTATGTCACTCGCTGCTGGAGTTAAAACGATGTCTGTCAGGCTATTCTCTACCATTAAACAAAGACCGTAAATTTTAATTTTTAATCCTACAAAATATTGCAATGAAAACAGAAATCGTTTTTGGCGACAGATGGATTGAAGCTGAGTTTCCAGATACAGCAAAGCTTGTCAGTCCGGGTTATGGGCTAGCGAAGCTTGATCCTGCGGAGGATCAGGAGGGGATTGTCGAGGGTGGAATAAAGAATCCGATCGACATGGATCCGCTGAGTGATTTTGTCAGGAGAGACTGGAAGATAACGATAGCTTTTGACGATCCTACAGTACCCTGTTTTGGCCCAGTGTGGGTGATGGCCTTTAGATCCGTTCTTGATGAACTGAGAAAGGCTGGAGTGGCAAAGAGCAACATAAAGCTGATCTGTGCGAATGCTTTACACAGGAAGTTCAGAATGCAGGAGCTTGAGAAGATTCTGGGAAGTGAGGTTATCGAGACTTTTTCAGGCAGGATAGTATGCCACGATGCTGAAGATAGGGAGAATACAGTCACGCTCGGAGAGACTGCTGAGGGATACCCGGTTGAGGTTAACAGAGCTTTGATTGATTCCGATTTGACGATCTATATAAACACCTTTGCCTCAGCCTTCAACGGAGGGTGGAAGTCCATTTGCGTTGGCCTTTCAACGTGGAACACGATCAGGTGCCACCACACTCCTGAAGCGATGTCGATGTCAGCAGAGAGGAACCCGATGCATGAAATTCTGAGCAAAATGGGAGAGGTTGTTAAATCTGAGCTGAAAAGGGAAATTTTCAAGGTTGAGACGGTAATGGCAAACCCATTTCAGGTTTCAAAAGTCTTCGCAGGGACGATTGATAAATGCAGGGAAGAAGTTATGAAAATCTGGAAGGAGAGGGCAAAGAGGAGGAGAGACCTGCTCGATGAAAAAGCTGATGTCGTCTGCTATGGCGTTCCAGACTGGAGCCCTTACGCAGCATTCTCGAAGATGAATCCTCTGCTCACGCTCATCTCAACAGGACTTGGCTATCTCGGAGGAGTTATCGAGGGTATCGGGAAGAGGGGCTGCGATGTTATTCTCGCAACTCCATGCCCGAACCAGTGGGATACAGTAGCTCATGCATCCTATCCCGAAGTATGGGAGATTCTCGGCGAGTTGAGAGATCCGAATGAGATCATGGAGAGGTACGAAGGCTATTACGCGAACCATGCTGAGTACATTGCAAAATATCGTCACCATTATGCATTCCACCCCGTTCACGGCCTGATGGCCACTTTTCCTCTAAAGAGGCTTAATCATGCGAGCAGAGTTATAGTCGCTGGGATAGAGGAGCCCAAGCTTGCGGAGCATCTGGGCTTTCTGTATGCACCAACCGTAGAGAAAGCTGTTGAAATTGCTCAAGAGCAGCATGGGAGGGATGCAAGCATCGCTGTCGTGAAATATCCTCTAATGCTCAGCAGACAGTGAAGGGCTTATCTACACTATCAAACTTTTTAAGAGGCACAAATTTTTACAATACTGTTCTTCAATATGACTTTTGCATTCTCAGCTTTCGCTTATTTGACTGTATTTGGGCGCACTCTAGAGGTGGATATGCCTATCGATTGTGGAAATTGCTATGGCAAAATTATTTATCCATTTCCTACCAC
>JAPDIY010000009.1 GCA_029259335.1 Archaeoglobi archaeon | reverse complement strand
AAACTCATCAAAAAGGATAATAATAGTTGTGCTGAGTCACTATGTGGACATATCGAGAAAGATGAGGGATTCTGAGCTGGCAGAAAAGGTTATAGCAGTTGCCGAGAAAGACCTAAATGTTGCAGCTAAGGTAGTTGAAAGTTTGAAGGACAGGGATGCGAAGATTTTTGGTTTAGTATGCCTTTACAACTTTTCCAAGGACAGAAAGTTTCTGGATGATGCTTTGGCTATAGCGGAAAACGATGATGATTTTCTGAGGATTGTTGAATACTCAGAAAATGTTTCAGAATTGTCAGATGTGCCTCTAAAGATCAAAAGTAGATACAAAAGAGATGTTGCTTATTCAATTTTGCTTGAGAAAACGGGCGACATGAATCTTGTCTCCAAAATAAGAGATTTGCGGATACTCTCGGCCAGTATGAAAAGAATTGTTTTGAAAAAGCCGTATCCAGAAAATCTTAGCATAGCGAGAATGATTCCGGAGCCCTACTACAGAGCATTAGCCCTGATTGGAATCTCAGAAAAGGAGAAAGTTGATCTGAAAGCAGAAATAAATAATGCAGTTGAGCAAATCAAAAATCCGGCTCTACGCAGAAGACTTAGAGAAAAATATTAAATCCCGAAAAAGAACCTGAAATATGGGAGAGACGACAGTAACTCTGATTGGGCTCCTAATTGGGCTGATGTTTGGTCTGAGTGGTATTGCAACTCTCCTTAGTCTCATGAGTGATGTGGTGAGTGATGCACAGGTTCAGCTCTCGCAGCTTGGTGTTGCTTCGACACTGGTTCTCCTTGTAATCGCTCTGATTCTCATAATCAAAGTGAGAGTACTTTCTGCTCTTATCGTTGGAGCAATAATTGGAGCGGTGCTGAACCTAATTCTGGAGGCAAACGGCATTCATATCTTTGAGGCGATCAGAGCAGCGGTTTTTGGGTCAATCTGAGTTTTGATGGCTTCTCCCAAAACATCGTAAATGCTAAATTTACCACCTCCAACTTTGAACATGGACGAAATAGAGAAGATTAGGCAGAAGAAGATGAAGGAGCTTATGGCAAAAATGAGTGGTGAAAAGACTGTGAAAGTTATTGACTCTCCCATAAAGCTCAATTCAGCAAACTTTGACGAAACGCTTAGAAATAATGAAAATGTGGTGGTTGACTTCTGGGCTGAGTGGTGCATGCCCTGCAAGATGATTGCTCCTTCAATTGAGGAGCTTGCAAAGGAGTATGCGGGAAAGGTCGTATTCGGAAAGCTTAACACCGACGAGAATCCAGCAATAGCGTCGAGATACGGAATTTCAGCAATACCGACCCTGATATTCTTCAAAGGTGGAAAACCAGTTGACCAGATAGTAGGAGCTTTACCCAAGAGCGAGATAAAGAGGTGGATTCAGAGAAATATTTAAACGAACATCTGCTTCGGCGGCTGCCTTGAGGGCATTTTTACTTTTTCCGCCGCACTCAGTAAATCTTCCGTTTCAATTCTGTTTTTGCCTTCAGCAATGGCTCTATGCAGGGAGGACTTTATGACTTTCTCCACAATATCTCTACCGCTGAATCCTTCAGAAGCGGCAGCAACGAGTTCAAGCCTTGCCTTGACCTCAACCGGAAACTCTCCAAGGTTCTTTTTCAGGATCTCAAGCCTCTCCTCAAAGCTTGGGAGTGTAAATTCAATTTCCTCCTCGAACCTGCTTCTAATTGACGAGTCAAGAAGTTCAACTCTGTTGGTAGCTGCAATCGTACAGATTCCATCATTGCTCTGGATTCCATCAAGTTCCGTAAGCAGGGCATTGACGATTTCAGAAACATCCCCTCTTATCTCCTGATAACTTCTGTCCAGTCCGATGGCATCGAACTCATCGAGAAAGACTATGCAGGGAGCAAGCTGCCTCGCCCTGTCGTAAAGTTCATGCACCTTCCTTGCTCCATCTCCAACATGCTCGCCGATGAGCTTTGTTGATTTCACTGATAGAAAAGGCGTTTTGGCCTCATTCGACAGGGCTTTGGCCATCATGGTCTTGCCAGTTCCGGGAGGGCCGAAGAACAGAACATTCTTCGGTGCCCATTTACCGAATTTATCAGGGTTCCTGAGGTATTCGAGTATTACCTTGGCCTTTTTCTTTGCCTCTTCCTGCCCAACAACATCGCTGAGCGAAATATCTCTCACGATCTCAGTTTCAATTATCTTCGACTCACTCTCTACCAGAATTATGGTCGAATCGGAGATGTAACCTGACGGAGGTTCGCATTCGACGACCTCAAAGGCGAAGTCTGGAAACATTCTGACATCGAATATGAGCTTGCTTTTGTGCACGAACTCACCTTTCCACTGCTCTTTGGCGTAAACGTCGAAAACCTTGGGGTTATCCACCTGCGGATACTCGTGGTAGCTCGCTCTAAGCGGATAACCCAGAGGGCGCAATATCAGATACTTCACTTCGGCACTTTCCTTTTTTGGCATTCAAACAATAGTGTATCAGCAGCTTAATATTTCTTTTTCTTGCAGAGATTTTGAGATAGTCCTTACCAATTGGTGTAGGTTAAGGGGGCGCATTCTTGTTCCTTCACCCGCTGCACGGCCTGCAAACTCATCAACTCCTGAAGTGCATTCTGATTTCATCCTCAACTCGTCTCTTTGCTTCGAATCCTATAAGACGCTTTGCCTCCTCCACATCAACCTCGAAATTTTTTACATATGTCTCTCTCTTCCTCGGATTTTCGATCAGATCGATGTCCACATCCGAATACTTCTGAACGAGCTTTGCTATATCAAGAACCGAAAGACATTCCCCTCCAGCAAGCGTCGTTATGTTAAAGCCCTCCGGCAGTTTTTCAACGGCCATAACGTAGGCATCGATTACATCAAGAACATGGATGAAGTCCCTGGTCTGCGTCCCTGGTTTGTGGACTGTCAGAGCTTCCCCCTTAAGGGCTTTATTTACAAAGATGTTTATAACCGTTCTTTTAGTGATTTTCCTACCGTCGAGATCGTATTCTCCGTAAATGTTCGTTTTCATAAAGATCAGAGCATTGAATTTCCCCTTCGACAGTGTTCTTATTATTTCCTCTCCGCTCCACTTGGTCAGACCATACACGTTCAGGGGATTGCGAGGATGGGTGGATTTTATTGGCAGCTCCACCGGATCGCCAACAACGGCCATAGAGGAGGGAAAAATTAAGTCGATTCCATGTTTCCTGCACAGCCACGCGATGTTGGAGGTGCCAACAATGTTGACCTCATACGCCTTGTCCGGCATTTCATCACAATCCGCAACACCCGAAATAGCTGCAAGATGGATGACCACATCGCAATCTTTGAGAATTTCCTCCATCTCATACCTGTCTCTGATGTCCACCCACAGGATTTTATTCCCGTGTACCTCCCTGACCTTGGACTGGAAAAAGTTGTCGACCATCACAACTTCATATCCCCTGTCCATCAGCTTCCCGCACAGTCCTGCTCCAACATACCCTCCAGCACCCGTAACACCAATCCTCATACTCATCTCCTCAAGTTCCTCAAAACTTCCAGTTTTCCGACCAGATTCTCAATTCCCCTTTCCAGAGTGTACGTCAGCCTGAATCCAAGCTCATGGATCTTAGTGAAGTCCACGCTGTAACTGAATTCCGGCTCCCTGTCAGCAAGAAACTCGATCTCCACTTCGGGATTAACCAAGTTGCGTACAAGCTCGGCTACATCCTTTATCCTGAAATTCTCCCCTCCGACGTTGTAAACTTCTCCACTCCTGCCTTTTTCCATCAGAAAGAGGAAGGCACTGGCAGCATCCTCCACGTGTATGAAGGGTCTCCAGTTCTCACCCTTCCCAAACACGGTCAGGTTGTATCCGAGAATTGCCCGGAGGACAAAGTAATTTACAACAAGGTTGAACCTGACCCCCGGACTGTACCCGTAAACCGATGCAAGCCTTATAATTCTGACGTCAAGGCCGTACTTTTCGTGGTAATCAAGGCACAGTTTCTCGGCTTTTAATTTGGATTTTGAGTAGGGGTTCAAAGGTTTAACTTCGTCATCCTCCTTCAGATCAGTACCAACCCCGTAGATGTTGCACGTGGATGCAAACAGGACCTTCAGATCCCTTTTTCTTGCCTCCTCAAGGACGTTCCTCGTTCCCAGATAGTTCACGTCCTCAACGTCCGTGCTCGTTTCGTCAATCATTCCCGGTGCTGTGGGCAGTCTGGCTGCCAGGTGTACAACAGTATCAACACCCTCCATGGCTACTCTCAAATCTTCCCTACTCCTCACGTCTCCCCACACAAATTCAACATGATTCAGAAAAAGCAAGTTGAGGGGGTTGCATCCTGAAAGGTTGTCCATTATCCTGAACTCCTCCCCTTTCTGCATCAGCATGGATGACAGGGCAGTCCCAATGTAGCCGCAGCCTCCCGTTATCAGAATCATTTTTTCAGCCCTTTCGGAAGAAATCTATCCTTATATGCCTCTATTACTTTCTTTCTTGGTTCTATAGTGCTGAATATATCTTTTATGGCTTCTTTCAGATCTGTTGGCTTTCCAACCAGCTTCCTGAAGTTTTCGTTCTCTATTACCATCTCATGTTCCTCTTTTTCGACCCTCGGATTTGGTACGTGCTTAACCTCGACCTCCAGCCCTATTTCCTCTTCCGCCGCCTCCTGTATCATCCTCGCCAGATCCACGATCTTAACAGCCCCCAGAGTCTGGTTGTATACCCTGTATCCATCTCCATCTCTCTTTGCCAGCTCCACGAAGGACTCAACACAGTCCTTTAGTGTTACAAAGGGTTTGCCCTGCAGCCCCTTCCCATATACTGTGATTGGGTAGCCAATCAGAGCCTGAGCACAGAACCTGTGGGTCACAACTCCAAAGTAGAAATCAAAGTCGAAGCGCGTTGAAAGCTCATTTTTTGCTTCCTCAGTGGTAGCTCCGGTTACTATCGCAACCCTGACATCGGAAACTGGCAGTCCCCACTGCTTGTGAGCAAGAAACATGTTGTTTATGTCGTTGCACTTGCTCATGTGGTAGAAACTGCCTGCCATGTGCGGGTGAGGTACAATGTCTCTCCCTCCCTTGTATTCAACCTCGTAGAATCCCTCGGGAATGGGGTATTCCGGAGCACCGTAAACTCCGGTGGTTGTTGCTGCAATAAAGTGGGTATCCAAAAGGCCATTCTCCTTTAGTGCCCAGAGCAGGTTAAGGGTGGAGATGTTGTTGTTGAACTGAGTGTACACGGCCTTCTCCCAGCTTATCTGGGAGTAGGGAGCTGATGGCTGGGCGGCGAGGTGAATGATCGTGTCAGGCTGATAGACCCTAACAAGCATGTTCACGAATTCTTTTGACGTCAGATCCCCTTCAACAAAGGAGATTCTGCCAATCTTCTCAACCTTCTTCCTTCTCTCCGCTGGGGATAGAATCTCAGTAGCCGAAACCGATCCGATTTCCTCCACCCACCTTCTCCTAGCAAAGTTGTCCACACCGACTATCCTCTCATCGGAAAAGGTTTCGGCGAGTTTCAGCAGCACCGGCCAGCCGATGTATCCATCCGCTCCTGTTACCAGTATTGTCACAACCACACCTCCTTGTTGTTGCTACTTTTTGTGGTAGCAAAATATTTAAGCTTTTTGTTCAAAATTGAAACAATGGTTGAGGGGATTCTGGAGAGATTGGGATTGAGCAGTTACCAGGCAAAGGCTCTGGTATCTCTGCTTAAATGTGGGGAGGCAAAGGCGTCTGAGATCAGCGAGCTGAGCGGGGTGCCGAGAGCGAAAGTGTATGAAGTGTTGAATCAGCTTGTAGATCTCGGGCTCGTTGATAAAATTCCCACCCGGCCAGTCAGATTCAGAGCACGAAAACCAGAGGAAATCCTTGAGAGGCTCAGAAGAAACATAATGATGGAGTACGAGGATAGAATCGGGTTCTTTGAAAGAATGCAGAAAGATCTTATGAGAAAATTTGTCTCTCTGTATTCGCCTTCTGGCTTTCGAACTAAAGAGCTTATACGGGTTGTGAGCGTTGGAGGGGCAAGCGAGAGAGAAACCAGAATGATGTACACTGAAGCTGAGAGGGAGATAGACATCGTATCGAGGAGCTTTGAGTACTATCCGAAAGTTAGAAAAGAGCTGATTGACGCTTTTAAACGTGGTGTTAGCATCAAGATTTTACTGCTCGGACATGATTTCATTGATGAGAGGACGAGGAGGGTGCAGTCTGAAGTCATGAAGATGCTGAGATCCGATATGGACGTTGAAATTAGGCTCAGCAAAACATCCTTGCCATTGAGGGGAAGCATAGTTGATCCGAGCTACGATTACCGGACTGGAAAAGCCATATTCGTTGTTGAAGATCCAGAGACACCGTTATATCTGAGAGACGCTGCTGTTACGGAAAATCCGAGTCTTGTTGCGGGGATGAAGAAGTACTTTGATCTGATCTGGGAGTATGAATCCACTGGGAAAACAGATATTGAGTAGTGACTAATTTAAGCTGTGGAGCTGGCGAAGAAGATCGCGAAAATGCATTATTCTGGACTGAGTGCTGGCCCTCTCCAGATTATTCCTCTCGTGAAAATCAGCTTCAAGGTAATCTCCTTGCGAACCTTTCAAATCCCCTATCGAAGGAGTAAATTTCCGAAACACCCATGTCTCTCATGACTTTGAGCGCCAAGCAATCGTTAACGTCCAAGCCAGTTTCAGACATCATGAGTATGGCCGCAAGATAGTCTTCGGTACTGACGTCAATTACTTTGAAGTTTTCAAGCGAATAAAGCTCTAAGAAAAGGTCTTGCAGGGAATTCAAGCTCATTGACTTTTTCAGTAAGTTGTTAACTTCAGATAGATGCACAACTGTTGTCACTACCTCTTCTCCGTCATTTATTCTTTTCAGTATCTCTTTTGATTCCTCTTTCATCCATTTTGCCTTTTCACTGAGCTCTTTTCTCGGTTTGTAATATGCATAGATGAAGATGTTTGCATCAAGGAATTTCATAAAACTCCCTCTCGAACTCTCCCCAATCTTCTATGTAATCAACACCCAAATCTATGCTGTCGAAGTATTTGGTTAAATCTGCCTTCTTTTTGGGTATTATCTTTAAAATTCCCTTCTCTTTTACTATAATCACCTCGTCACTTCTCTTCAGCTCCTCTTTCCTCCAGTCCAGCGGAAGTACTATTCTTCCCTGCCTGTCCACTTTCTTAATCTCAATGCCATAACTCATCTAAATCACCAAAAATCTTTAATTATGGTGAAATAAATAAGTTGTGGTGTTGCTAACTGAGTAGGCTGGAAAAACAGATATTAACCTGCACTCAAGTTAAGCTGTGGAGCTTGCAAGGAGAGTTGCGAGAAATGTGGTTTACAACACTGCCGCTTTATTTACCGGAAGTGTTTCTGGGTTAATTCTTTCCATCACACTTGCAAGACTGTTAAAACCAGAAAATTTTGGAGTATATAGTCTGGTTATTACAATAGTAAACTTAACTGTTGCGATAGTTATGTCTGGAATGGATAACTCATTGATTAGATATATTTCCTACTACGAAAATAAAGGAAATACTGAAATTATAAGGTCTATTTTTAGATATATCCTAAAAGTTAGAATCATTTTTACTCTTCTTATATCTACAGTAATTATTATTTTTTCAAGTGAGATGTCCAGAATATTTGGCAACGAAAATCTTAAAATTCCCATTATTGTCGCAGGATTAATAATCTTTACACGTTCTCTCATCACACTTTTCTCATCTTTTTTAAAAGGAGTTCAAAACTTTAAAATTTACTTTATTAATCAGATTTTATATGAAGCACTAAGACTTAGTATAATCGTAATTTTAGCATATTTATATTTTGTTGTTGGAGCATTATTAGGCCTTCTAATTGCCAACATTGTCTCACTGGTCGTGTTAATTTTAATTTTACTACGTAAATACAGAGCTTACATTGTTGGGAAGGTACATTCTGAAAAAATACCTGGTCTAAGGTCATATGTTGGTTTCATGACTATAGCAAATATTTCCGGAATTGTGTTCACGTACATAGACATACTTATGATCGGTGCTTTTATTGGAGTAGTAGGAGTTGCTTACTATCGAGCTTCATCAACGATCATATTTGCACTGCTAGGACTCATAACGTCACTTGCTAATGTTTTACTCCCAGTATTTTCACAATTTGAAAAAGAAGACATAAGCAAAGCCTTAGAGAAAATAAATAAATATGTGTCCATGGTTGTTTTCCCTTTTGCAGTGACATTTGGACTTTTCTCCCATAATATTATCTCCGTAATTTATGGTCGAGAATATCTCCCATCTGGAGATGTTTTGATGCTTTTATCCCTACTTCTAATTGTAGGCACTTTCAGCTATTTTGGATCTGTTGTAAATGCGATGGGTAGGGCAGATTTATCTGCATATATCGTCTTAATAGGCACTACTATCAATATTCTCTTGAACTACCTACTAATACTAAAAATTGGAATTATTGGAGCAGCAATAGCTACTGTGGTGTCCAGATTTATAATATTAGTAATTTTAATATTTACTCTCAAGTATATTCTCAAAGTCGATCCTGCTTTGAAAGTAACGATTAAACCTATAATATCTATCCTACCTGTGGTAATATTATATATGATCTTTCCAAAACCTGTGAATGTCGTTTATGGAGTAATATTAATCTTCACAGGGTTTTTAGTTTATATGGTCGTACTATTAGCATTAGATGGTTTAAATAAAAAAGACATAATTTACTTGCTAAAAATTCTTGGAATAGGATAATTCATCTATTGTCTTCATATAACAACTCAGAACAGATATCAATGAATCTCTTCGCTACAATTCGGGGGGAGTACCTTTTCTCAACTGTTTTTCTTCCATGACGACCAATTTTTCTCCGAATGCTCTCATTTTCCAAAAGATATGCAACTGCCTCGTAGATGCTCTTTTCGGAGTTGTCTGGCATCAGAACTCCATCGTAACCATTAGATATTATTTCTCTTGGACCACCAGAATTAACACCTACAGTTGGTGTTCCAGATGCCATGGATTCTAAGTAAACCATTCCAAATCCCTCTTGTTCAGAAGGGAAAATACCAATATCTGCACTTGCATACGCTACTGGCATATA
>JAPDIY010000049.1 GCA_029259335.1 Archaeoglobi archaeon | reverse complement strand
CTCCCCAGTAGATGTCAACAAACTCACCATGCTCGTCACAAACCTTCCTTATCTTTACCTTTCCGTCCTCCTCGTAAACCTCAGCTTCGAGGATTTTAAGGCATTCAGGGCAGAGGGATTTTGTTTTATAAGGAAGCTTGATATCTTTTAATTCCGAAGTTTTTACAGTATGCAACATTAGGATAAAAACAGCAGTGGAGTATATCAAGTTTTCTGTATACTGCCAGAAATTCAATCCTTTTTCTTTACATCAGCTTCCAGTTCCGCTTCAATTTCGAATCCGTCCATTATGAAATGGCTATCGTAGTATCTTCTCACGAGTCTTGTCGCATACTGTCTCGCCCTCACAATGTCGCAGCCAAAGAAGGAAAAGAAATTTTCAACCTGCTTCCTCGTCCTCATTTCGTACTCATTTTCAGCCGCTGTTGTAACCACAAAGGGAACGTTGAATTTCTTTATAACTCTTATTTCGTCATAGAGTCTTTCAAAAAGCTGCATCCTGCTAAATCCCCTGCTCTTTATGAACTTTGCCAGACCAAGTTCAACTGCTACATCCTTCTCCGCTGCAAGTTTTAGGGTAGCATAATCGAGCTGCCTTTTCTCGCTGTCGAGAATCAGATCAACCTTCCTTCTCATCACGGCCTCTCTGCAAACAGCTTCATTGCCAACCACTCCCACAATAACATCCCTTCTTACCTTCCGGAGCTTTCTTCTCAGTTCATCTGGATTTTCAGCCTTTACAACAACTCCGCCGCAAATTTCAGGTTTTTCAAGCATGAAAACGTAGCTTTTGAAACCCAAATCCATGAGATTTTGGGGGATAAACCTCAGGAAGTCGTACATAGCTCTTTTGCAAATTCAACAATTGCCTCTCTCTTTGCTGGAAACGTCACGAGTTTAACTTTTACCGCTATCGGATCCCCACCGTAGCTCAGCTTAACCTCTCTAAGATAAGCCTTCTGCTTGTCAATTCTTATGTGGAGAACATTCTGGTCATCTATTCTATCTTCGATGTCTCCCAGTATTTCGTCAACCTGATTTCCGAGCAACTGCAAAAAGTATTTCCAGAATTTTTTAATCTCCCCGCCCCTCTTTATCTCAACCTCAAGATACTCCATCGGGTTGCCGTAATGTCCTTTGGCCTTGTTTACGAGTATCTCAAATTCAAAGGGAAAAAGAGTGGCAATCGCCTCACCAACTTTTTCGCGATCTTCGGTCGAATGGACGACGGCAGAAACTTTAATCCACTCTATCTTACCTTTCATCTACTTTTCTTCCTGAAATTTGCTCTGTAACTCGGTCTTACTTTCTCTGCTCCTCTGCCTTTCCTTCTCAGTCCTCTCGCCTTCCTGCCGGCAGATGTGAGACCGCGGTAAACTCTGCCCCTCTTTGAACTCACCCAGGAAAGCTGCCTGTCCGTCTTGATGGCTGGATGATCCCTGTCAACCAAGATTACCTCAAACCACTTGTATCTTCCATCTTCTCCAACCCAGTAGGAGTTCAGAACCTCCATATTGGGATACTTCCTGTTTGCTCTCTCCTCGGCTATCCACTGAAGATTCTTTTTTGGAGTTCTCTTGTTGACCATCAGCCCCTTACTCTTTCTGCCTTTGTTGGGCCTCGTTGCCCTCCTTCCACCTCTCCTTATTCTAACCCTAACGACGATTATCCCCTTCTTTGCCTTGTATCCCAAAGCCCTTGCCCTGTCTATTCTCGTCGGCCTCTCAATTCTAACGACAGCCGGTTCTCTCCTCCATTTCTGCAATCTCTGCCACATCAACTCCCCAACGTAACCTTCGTAAGGCCTCTTCCATGCTTCTCTGATATAAGCATACATTGACTTCATATCGACCACCACGCAACTATGCCACTGCCTCAACAACAACAGGCTGCGTTTCTACAGTTTTTGGCTCCTCAAGAAGCTCGATCTTCCTGATCTCAACCCTCCTTATGGGGTAGATCTTTTTGGCATTCTTATATATTTCAGCCGGTATTTTTCCAAGTACACACTCCTGAAGGAACTGGACAAAGTTCATCGAACTTCCCTTCTCAAGCACGATCTCTCTCATAATTGCCCTTATTGCCCTCTTCTGACTGCTCTTGCATCTCCTGATTGTGAAAACCACAGGCTTGACTCTCAGTTTGTATCCATCAGCAGTTGTCACATCCACAACATCTTCGATTTTGCTTGTTCTCCTCCTCGTGAGGCTGTTGAGATATTCCCTCGTCAGTTCAAATCTCCAGAACTTTGTGTATGCGTTCTCTCCCGCAACTCTGAATACCTTGAAAATCAGCTTCTTGTACGTATTCTGATTCGAGTAGTCGTTTGTTAACTCGGCAAGAGTTGTTTCGACTGTCCTGTTCAGCACTTTGTTCGCATCATCTGCTGGAGTCTCGCCGAGTTCGGCCATTCCAAAGTACTCAGGAGCGATTAGCGTAAACCACTTTTTCATCGTCCATTTGTCCTTAACTCTTGCAGCTCTTCTCTTTCTCGCCATGCTTTTGCAGTTTTGAGGGGACAATTAATAAAACTTTTGGAGATTATAAACCATGCATGCTCTGCTGATGTGTGGCGGGAGAGGGGAGAGACTTAGCAGAGGTGAGAAGCCGCTGTTTGAGGTTTGTGGAAGGAAACTGATCGAACATTCGCTTTTGGAGTTTGAAAATTTTGATGTTCTGGCTGTAACCTCTCCCAATACACCAGAGACGGAGAGATTTTTGATTGATAGAGGTATTGACTTCTACAGAGCCTCTGGAAAAGGATTCATCGAGGACTACAGGGAAGTTTGCGTTGAGATATCCATTGTAGAGCCCGTTTTCGTTGCATGCACCGACATAGTGTATATCAAGGGAGGAGTAGCGGAGAGGGCTGTTGAGAAATACATGATGTCAACTAAAAGGGCGCTGAAGGTTGTGGTGGATGGAAACGCGGTAGGATTGAACATAATTGATGCCTTCTTCATAAATGAGGAACAGGAGGAAGAGATATATAATGTCGAGAAGAACAGTATAATCAACGTCAACACCCTGAAGGACGCTGAGAGGGCTGAGGAGTTATGGACTATGACGAGAAGAGGAAAAGACTTGCGGAAAGATTGAGGTACGAACTTAACTTGAGTGACAGAGTCTATGAAGCCATAAAAAATGTTCCCAGACACCTATTTGTCCCCGAAAGGTATAAAATAGAGGCTTACGTTGACACCCCCCTTCCCATAGGCTTTGGCCAGACCATCAGCGCCCCCCACATGGTTGCAATAATGTGCGAGCTTCTCGACCTCAGAGAGGGAGAGAAGGTGCTTGAGATTGGAACGGGCTGTGGGTATCATGCTGCAGTAGTTGCTGAACTCGTTGGGGAAAAGGGGAAGGTAGTATCCGTAGAATACATTCCTGAGCTTGCTGAGATGGCGAAGGCGAATCTTTCTGCACTGGGCTACGACAATGTTGTCGTTATAGTTGGAGACGGGAGTAAGGGTTACGAGCCAGAGGCTCCTTACGATAAAATTTACGTCACAGCTTCAGCCCCCGATATTCCCAAACCTCTCATTGAGCAGCTCAAACCGGGTGGAAGGATGGTTATACCCGTCGGTGATTCGGTGCAGTGGCTTGTGGTCGTTGAGAAGGATGAAAAGGGGAATGTTAAAAAGAAGAACTGGGGTTCGGTGAGATTCGTACCGCTGAGAGGGGAGTACGGGTTCAAAAGCGTTAGATATTGAGAGGTTATGATAAGCAGCTCAATCGCTTTTCTCACACCCATACCGGTCAAGGGAGATGTGGAGAAGCTTAGAAGGAATTTGTGGGTTTTTACATACACTGCTGTTATCATCGGCCTCATAATTGCCATTCCGGATTTCGTCAGGCAGCATCTTGGTGTTGATATACGCTTTCTTGCAATAGCCTTTTACATAGCTGCAGAGGGTATTAACCACATCGATGGTCTGATAGATTTTGGAGACGCTATCTTTGCCCCGGAAAGCAGGAAAAGGGAGGCTTTGAAAGACACAAATACCGGAGCGGGTGGGATAGCAGTAGCCATCATCTACTTCATCCTTCTCTACCACGCTCTCCAGAATGTCGATGCTGTACAGGTCATCTTCTCCCAGATTGCTGCAAAATACTCGATGCTGCTGATAATGGCAGCGTCCCGACCATGCTGGGGGGGTATGGCTTCGTACATGATGGAGTTCGCAGGACTGAGGGACTTGATTTTTGCCCTACCTCCAGTTGCAGTTGCGGGCTATCTTACGGGGGTAAAGACTGTCTGTGCTTTGTTTTTTGCCATTCTGCTAGTATTTGCAGTTAAAAGGTATTCTGACATGAAGTTCGGCGGAATAAATGGAGATGTTATCGGGGCCACAAACTGCCTCACCTTTCTTTCGTCCCTACTGATTTTCACCCTTTAGTTTGGCGATAAAGAATCCTGAGCAGTTGTGAAGGTGCGAAAAGCTCCTCACGACTTTGTCCCAGTTCTCGAATCTCTCTCCTCTGAACTCCTTTATACCCCTTGAAAAGGGTGAATCCAGCTCAATAACCTCCGCTCTTACACTGTTGATGTTGGACTCGTTTTCCTCAAACATTATCGAGCAGGTTGAGTAGAGGACTTCATCAGCACTCTTTATGGCATTTTTCAGCATCTTTCTCTGCACCGCAACCGTCCCTCTGAACTTTTTCCAGTCAAACGTCCACTTTACATTGGGCTGGGTTGAGTAGCTGCCCGTTGAAGAACAAGGAGCGTCAACCAAAACCTTATCGGCCACAAAGTTGAACCTGCAACCATCTCCGAGCTTTATTTCAACATTTCTGACACCAAGCTGTTTCATCTTGCTCTTCATCCTCCTGACCCTTTTGGGGGAGTTGTCTACTGCAATAATTTTGCCCTCGTTACCCATCAGCATTGCGATGTGGCTCGTCTTCATACCGGGAGCCGCTGCGAGGTCAACGACTGTATCATCATGTGAGGGGTTTAGAGCGTGGGAGACGAAGCAGGATGCAAGATCCTGAATAACGTATCTGCCTTCAGAATGCCAATCAAGAGATGCTGGATGCTTCTCGTAGCTCTCAACTTTGAATACTTCGTCCATAAACGTTGGCGCTAAAACTACTTCGTTGTCTTCAAGGTACCTCACAACTGCCTCGATGGAGCTTTTGAGCTCGTTAACTCTGATGTAGGGCGGTGGCGTTGATAAATTCGCTTCCATAAGCTTTTTTGCCTCTTCCTCTCCAAGCAGTTCGTAGGTATAGTTTACAAACCACTCGGGATGAAAGAATCTGAGGGCGACTCTCTCTATGCTGTCACCACCTTCAATTTTTATACTCTCAACCTTTCTCAGAATTGCGTTTACAAGGCTGGCAAACCTGCCGTTTCTTTTCTTGACAATCCTCACGGCCGAATCGGTTGCAAGTGCTGGATGCACACCCTTGTACTTCATCTCGTATACAGCGATTCTCAGCAGGTTCCTCACGAAGGGGTTGAGGGAATCAAATTTTGGAGCGGAGTTTTTCAAAAAATAGTCTATGGCGTTCAGCCTTTTCAGGGTTTCAATAGAATAGGCATGTACACTTCCCCTTATTTTGTAATCATATCTGCCAGCAACTCTCGCAATTGCTGTCTTAACCGAAATTCCACCCCTCTCAACCAGTGCAAGAACTTTTGCAGCAATTTCCTGAGTTGGGATCACATCACGACCATCTGAGCATGCAGACATTCTCCTATTCTCAAAACACGATTCTTATCAATTATACCGATCTTTATTGCCAGCTCCACGGCTTTCTTTCCCGTTATATTCGCTATCGTTGCATTCCTCAATACTCTCTTAACTTCCTCTTCCCCGTATTCCTCAGTTCCGTAGAAGCTCTCCTTGACCTCTATCTTCAATTCCCCTTCTCGGAATATTTTGCCAACTATGTCTGAATCACAGACGGCGACAAGCACTTCCCCTTTCACTCTGTACACTTTCATCCTGAAGGACATCAGATATTCCTGACAGGATGCTTCGCCCCGCAGGCAAGGCAGCGAATCATCAGCACTCTCTCTTCCTTAATGAATTCCGTGTCGGGAGAGTTACATTCTCTGCAGAGAACATAAAGGCGGACGTAGTCATCTATCTCCTTCTGAATCTCGTTTTCTGTGAACTTGCCTTGGAGGATCAATCTGCCGTTGTCAATAAAGCCTGCTGTACCGAGGGATTTGACGATGTACTTGTAAAGATGTTCCTCGCTCCTGTTAAGAGTTCGAGCAATCTGTGAAAAGTTCTTCAAAGTCGTCCTAGCACCTTCCCTTATGACGCTAACCCTCGGTATCTCGAACCTCTCTCTCTTCACAATATCCTTATCCGCCAGCTTCTCCAATGCTCTTTCAAGGAGTTCTCCATAAGCTCTCATTACCATCTGTTGTTGAGAGGGTGGATAAATAGTTTACTGGGTGTCTAATTTCTCAGCCATATCTTAAAGTAGTTTTCATTCGGTAGCGACAGATGAGGGGCGAGATGCAAGTGAAAACGATTTTCTTACTTTTTAAGGAGGTTATACAGTGCAGATATGATATTCCTCAGACCAATTAACTTTACATTCTCTCTTAGAAGGATTTTTATAGCCTTCTCCAAGTCCGGTTCCGGAACACTGCAACTCTTTTCGTAGTTCATGCCTCTAATCACAACAACCGGTATTCCCTCTCCAGCCTGACCCATTAGAAGAGAGGCTGCACAGCAGATTTCGTGAGCCAAAGCCTCACATCCACCGTATTTCGCTCTCCCGTAAATATCCTCTTCCCCAAATCTCCTCTTCACCGGACATATGCCGGCGTAACCTCTACAGACCTCTATGCTTCCCCCTACGAATACCTCAGTGTCCGAAATTAAGACGGCTACGTCCTTACCGGAAGTCATCTTTATGCTCTCTCTGATTCTTTTCGCACTCTTGTTTGGATTTTCTGGCGGAAGGACGGCGTAACCCGGGGGGACGTTGGAGAAATCTACGCCTGCATCCGTATAAATAGACCCACCAACTAGTGTGAGAAGTAAGCTCTTATCCCTTTCGAGAACGGTGAACACTTTTCCAACATCATCAGACAGAGTTCTCGGATCCACCGCCCCCTCTTGTATAAACGAAAAAACCGGTATTAGAGCTACAACTTTGGCATTTCTTATTATGAGTTCAACGAGCTTCGCGGGTTTACCAGTCTTTTTTGCCAGCTTCTCGGCTTCTACAGAGGGAATTACATCTTCCAGTTTTACGAGCCTGCCCTCGGCTTTTGAAACGATCTTGGAGGTTACGACGATAACATCTTGATCCTCAACACTGAATGCTTCGCATATTAGCCTGCCGATATCGTCGCCCGGCTTTATCTCGGGCAACTTAACTCCGAGCAGTTCTATCATAGTAATTTGTAAAAGTTTTTAAAAAATAAAAGTTGCTCTGAAGCAGAAAAGGCTTCGGAGCTACTTGACTAAAGTCATACAACTAGAGGAAAGAGCATAGTTTACTTTTCTTTTGAGGTGCAATGAAAATAGATCGGCATATTACATAAAGCTTATATACTACTATAGTAAACTAAATTCAATGACAAAGATTGTTTACAGTATAAGAATATCCAAAGACGTGAAAAAGATGATGGACTGTATTGATCTGAACTGGCAGGAGGAACTGAGAAAAGTTGTAGAGAATAAAGTTAGAGAGGAATACAAAAAAAGGCTGCTGAGAGAGGCAAGAGAACTAAGAAGGAAAATGAAGACATCTGTTTCAGCAGCCGAACTCATAAGAGAGGATAGATATGAAAGATAAAGTCGTTCTCGATTCCAGCATAATAGTCGCCTTGTTTTTCAAGGAAGAGCTGTCTGATGAAGTGGAGAAGATCGTTGAAGAATATTCCGAGTACTACACGGTGGACATATCCTACTCGGAGGTCGCTAACGCTGCATGGAAGAAGGTAAGGATTTACGGTGAAGATGAGGAGTTATCGAAGCGGGCATTAGATGTTGCTGTTGATTTCATCGAGAAAGTCTGCAGAGTTGAGGACAGCAGAGCTCTTTTAAATCAAGCTTTTGAACTTGCAGTTAAACACAACCTGACTGTTTATGACGCTTTATTCATCGTTCTGGCAATGAAGCTGAATGAAAAGCTTCTGACGACGGATAGAAAGCTTTACAGTAAAATCGAAGGAACAAATTTGGGGAAGTTCGTTGAATGCTTGTAAACTCGGTGAAGTTCTCGATAAAGTGGAGTAAGACATATATCTCCCCAATAGTTCCTTAAGGTAAGAGGTGCCGCTATGCTCTCAAACTTCAGCAGGTTGCATTTGTTTTGTCTGGTCGTATTCTTGTTTTTCGGAATAGTAACTGTACCTCCAGCAAGCGCGTGGTCAAAACTTTACGGTGGAAGCGGCTGGGATTATGCTCATGCGGTGATAGAGACTTCAAGTGGAGATATTATTGTTGCTGGCAAAACGAACAGTTTTGGCGCTGGTAAAGATGATATTTTGATTCTCAGGCTTGATGCCGAGGGAAACATCAAGTGGCAGAAGACATATGGTGGGACTGAATTCAAGGTAGCATGGTCGGTGGTTGAGGCGGCTATGGGGATATTATAGTTGCAGGGGTTACTGAAAGCTTCGGTAAAGGTCAAAATTTCTGGGTTTAAAGATTGGATGCACTTTCAGAAGTCATAAAGAATTCGCTAAGTTATGGTTAAGTGCACAACATCCTAAACTTATCACCCAAGAACTTCTCAATCCAGCTTTTTGCAAAGGATATTGACTCTGTCAGCTTTTTGAAAGCTTTAGCAATTGTTTCCTTCAATCCCTCAACATTTAGCGGAGACGTCTCCGAAATAACTCTTTTAACGCTCTTCCAGACGTTTTCAATCGGATTCAGGTCGGGAGAGTAAGGAGGTAGATAAACCAGCGAAATGTTCAGCTTCTCAGCCTCTTCTCCTACCTTCTTGGCATGATGCGTCCTGAAATTATCCAAAATTACCACGATCCTTTTCTCAGGATTGGCGTCTCTGATCTTTCTGAGAAAAGATATGAAATCTTCAGCTCTGTTACTTTCTGAAAACTCTATTACGCTCTCTCCGTTCAAGCTGTAGAATCTTGAAACCTTAGCTTTAACGTACGTAGCAACTCTTCTAACAGGCTTCCCAAAACTCCAGAGTCTTGCTGTATTTGCGTTTGCTTCAACCGCCATTTCATCGATAAATCCTATTACGTCATCGCTAATTCCAGCCTCATCCAGGTTTTTTTAAAGTCTCTTCAGCATTTTCAGGCCTTCTGTAATCTTTCTGGTAGGGTTTAGCATATTTCATTCCGAAAGATCTGAGAATTCTCCTGACCTGCCACGAAGAATAGCTAACTCCAAACTCCTCT
>JAPDIY010000010.1 GCA_029259335.1 Archaeoglobi archaeon | reverse complement strand
TCTCCTTGACGTGAAGCCCCTCGAACACCTCTTCAGCCCAGTTGAAGTACTCCGGCAGCTGCATTGTGTTCAGCCTGTCAAAGAAGTCCTTCATGGCCTTCTCCTTTCTCTCATCATCTGGCAGCTTCGTAAGTTCTATAAATTCCCTATACGCATCTTCTAACCCCATACTAACACCAACCTCACATACTCAAGGTTTTACACAATATTTAATCGGTATTGTTTTACGTAGTATTTAAAAATTTTGAAACATAGCGAATTAATGGAAAAGTTTTAAGTCTTTAAAATAAACCAACTATCAATGACGCGGATCGATGAAAAAAGAAAGGAATGGGAAGAAAAGTGTCTAAAACCATGGCTTGAGAAAGCTGGACAGAGAGAAGAAAGATTTGAGACGTTATCTGGCGTGGAAGTTAAGACTGTCTACGATCCTGCAGATATCGAGCACATAGACTTTGTAAAGGATATCGGGTACCCGGGAGAGTACCCCTTCACAAGAGGCGTGTATCCGAACATGTACAGGGGAAGGCTGTGGACAATGAGGCAATTCTCTGGCTTTGGAACAGCAGAGGACACAAACAGAAGGTGGAAGATGCTCCTTGAGGAAGGAGAGACTGGTTTGAGCACAGCTTTTGACTTTCCAACGCTCATGGGAGTTGACAGCGACGATCCACTGGCTGATGGTGAGGTAGGCAAGGTTGGAGTTGCCATTGACACCCTGAAGGACTTTGAGATTCTTTTCGATGGCATTCCGCTCGATCAGGTTTCGACGTCATTCACGATAAACCCTCCTGCAGGGATAATTCTGGCGATGTATGTAGCGATAGCGGAAAAGCAGGGAGTGCCGAAGGAGAAGATAAGGGGAACGATTCAGAATGACATGCTCAAGGAGTTCCACGCACAGAACACGCTTGTTCTCCCTCCTGAGCCGTCAATGAAGATAATAGTCGATATCTTTGAGTGGGGAATTGAGCATGTTCCGAAATTCAACCTGATAAGCATATCCGGCTATCACATCAGAGAAGCTGGATCAACTGCAGTTCAGGAGCTTGCCTTCACAATTGCAGATGGAATGGCTTATGTGGAGGCAGCGATGGAGAGAGGAATAGACATCGATCGCTTAGCTCCTCAACTGAGTTTCTTCTTCAACTCGCACAACGACTTCTTCGAGGAGATTGCGAAATTCAGGGCTGCAAGGAGGATGTGGGCGAAGATAATGAGGGATGAGTACGGGGCGAAAAATCCCAGATCATGGTGGCTTAAGTTCCACACTCAAACTGCAGGTTGCTCTCTGACAGCCCAGCAGCCTTTGAACAACGTTGTGAGGACTACGATTCAGGCTATGGCAGCAGTGCTTGGTGGTACGCAGAGTTTACATACAAACAGCTTTGATGAGGCTTGGGCTTTGCCAAGTGAGGAGGCTGTGAGGGTGGCATTGAGAACTCAGCAGATTATAGCATACGAGAGCGGAATACCCAACACTGTTGACCCGCTTGCAGGCAGCTACTACGTTGAGTGGCTCACCGACAAGATGGAGAAGCTTGCATGGAAGTACATCGAGGATATAAGGAAGATGGGTGATGGCAGCATGCTCAGAGGCGTTATGAGGGGGATAGAGAATGGATTCTTCGTCAGGGAGATATCTGACGCTGCTGCAAGATATCAGAGGGAGATCGAAGAGGGTAAGAGAATCATTGTAGGCGTTAACAAGTTCACGATAGATGAGGAACTCAAGATTCCGATACTGAAAGTGGATCCCGAAGTCCAGAGGAGGCAGATCGAGAGATTGCGGAAGGTGAAGGCAGAGAGAGACAATGAAGCGGTTAAGGTTGCACTTGACTGGCTCAGAAGCGCTGCAGAGAACGATGAGAATGTTATGCCCCCGATTTTGGAAGCCGTCAAATGTTATGCTACGATCGGAGAAATAATGGGTGTGCTGAAAGAGGTTTACGGCACTTACAAGAAACCCATTATTATCTGAGGTGGTTTAATGGAGAAAAAGATCAGAGTTTTGGTGGCAAAGGTAGGGCTCGATGGGCACGATAGGGGGGCAAAGGTTCTGGCGAGGTTTCTGAGGGATTCGGGCTTTGAGGTGATTTACACAGGCCTGCACCGCACTCCGCAGGAAGTGGCGATGGCTGCTGTGGATGAAGACGTAGATGTGGTTGGGATCAGTCTCCACAGCGGTGCCCATCTCGCTCTGGTGCCTAAAGTGATCAACTACATCAGGGAGTATGGCGGTAATCCGGATGAAATGCTAATTCTCGTCGGAGGAGTGATTCCGACGGATGACATGGAGAAACTGAAGGAAATGGGGGTTGATGAGGTATTCATCCCCGGAACCCCCATATCCGAGATTGTGGAATTCATAAAAACAGAGCTGCCAAGGAAGAGGATGAGAAATGAAAGTCGATGATGTGGTCGAAGGAATTTTCTCCGGCAACAGAAGAGCTCTGGCAAGGGCAATAACCTACGTTGAAAATGAGTATCCTGAATCAAAGGAAATAATGCGTAAAATTTTTTCCAAGACGGGAAAAGCGCACGTTGTCGGCCTCACAGGTTTTCCCGGAGTGGGGAAGAGTACTCTTGTGAGCAAGCTGACAGAGGAGTTCAGAAATAGGGGGAAGAAAGTTGGTATCATAGCCATAGACCCCGGTTCGCCTTTCACCGGTGGTGCTTTACTCGGAGACAGACTAAGATTGGACGGAATGGACTCAAGAAAGCCCCTATGGACGGATCCAGGGATATTTTTCAGAAGCATGAGTTCTCGTGGCAGAGCTGGCGGTCTGGCAGCGAAAACGGGGGATGTTGTAAGACTGCTCGATGCATTTGGCTTTGACGTCATACTGGTTGAAACTGTTGGAGCTGGACAGAGCGAGGTTGACATAATAGAGGTTGCAGATACATCTGTTGTTGTTATGATGCCCGAAACTGGCGATGAGATTCAGGTGAACAAGGCTGGCATACTGGAAATTGGGGACATATACGTTGTGAACAAAGCAGATCTGGGAGGGGCAGAGAAGGTTGAGAGATGGCTAAAGTACATGCTATCCTTGGATGAGGAAAGTGTTCAGATGCTCTCTCAGATGACTCACGCTGATGAGGCAAGGGTTGCGAGTGGAGAGTTCTTTGAAAGGCGAAAGGGATGGAGCCCACCGGTCATAAAGACGGTTGCTGACAGGGGAGAGGGTATAAAGGAGCTGGCAGATGCAATTGAAAAGCACTTTGACTACATGAAGGAAACAGGGTTGATTGAGAAGAGAAGGAAGGAAAGAATAAAGAGGGAACTTTTCGAAATTGTAATGAACGACGTCATGAAGCTCGTAAAGGAGAGGACGAATTACAGAGAAATCATCGATATGACCTTGAAGAACGAAATTGATCCCTACACAGCAGCGGAGAAAATCATTGAAGAGGTGCTCAAAAATGGAAAAAAAGGACAGTAGCGTAACAAGAACGGCAAACGGAAAACTTGTGGACAAAGATTCGAACATCGCATGGTACGTTGGAACTCTGGATGAGGCAAATGCCTTTATCGGTCTTGCAAAAGTTTTTGCGAGAGACGAGGACGTGAAGAGGACGCTTGGAGAAGTCCAGAAGAAGATGTTCGTCCTCGGAGTGGAGTACGCGAGAAAATCTCTTACGGAGAATGATTACGAGTGGCTCATGAGCAAAGTGAGGGAATTTGAGAGAGCAGTGACTAAACCCAACAGTTTCGTTATACTTGAGAAGGATGAACCGACTGCATTCTTGAGTGTTGCGAGAGCAGTTGTAAGGAGAGCAGAGAGAATCGCTGTCAGACTGTACAGAGAGGGTCTGGTTGGTATGAACGCTGTAGAATGGTTGAATAAGCTCAACTACCTTCTTTATCTCATGATTCTTAAGGAGGGTGGAGATTTTGAGAAAGTTTAGATGGGGGTGTTAGTTTGAGGGATGTTGCGGTTCTCGGAGTTGGAATGACAAAGTTCGGAAAGCATCCGGACAAATCACTCGTCGATCTGTTTGCTGAGGCATTTTTTGAGGCATTTGAGGAGTCGAACATTGAGCTGAAAGATATTCAGGCACTTTATTATGGAAACTTCGTCGGTGAGATGACTGATGGTTCCGGTAATCTATCGGGTTTTATGGCCGACGAAATTGGTCTCAGAGGGATTCCGGCGATAAGGTATGAGGGAGCATGTGCGTCATCAAGTGTAGCCTTCAGAGAGGCTGTGAGGGCTGTTGCTGCTGGTTACTATGATATTGTGGCTGTGGGCGGGAGTGAGAGGCTTTACACCGCGGGAACGGAGATAGGTACGAGAGCGCTGGCAACTGCGGTGGATGGAGTTTATGAAATCACCGCCGGCCTCACATTTCCGGGTGTCTTTGCCTTGGCTGCAAGGCTCTACTCAAAAGCCTACGAAATCCCCCTTGAAGAGCTTAGAGAGATGATGGCAATGGTTTCGGTGAAAAATCACAGATATGGGGCGATAAATCCAAAGGCACAGTTCTACGGAAAGCTCGGCAATCTGAAGGTTGAGGACGTGCTGAATTCAAGAATGATAAGCTCTCCGCTTACATTGCTTGACTGCTGCCCTATGACCGATGGTGGGAGTGCGGCGATAATTGCCGCTGCCGATATAGCTGAAGATCTCGTTGACACCCCGGTTTATGTGAGGGGAACGGGCCAGTCGTCTGCTGGAGGCCTTTTCAGGCAGAAGGGGGACATCATAAGGGCAATACCGAGAAGAAAATCTTCTCAAATGGCGTTTAAGGAGGCAAACATGACTCCGAAAGATATCGACTTTGTGGAGATTCACGACTGCTTCACAATTGCCGAGATCATAGCAACCGAGGCGATGGGATTCTTTGAGTATGGGCAGGGGTGCTATGCTGTGAGAGACGGAGTAACGAGTATTGATGGTGATCTACCCGTCAATCCCGATGGTGGTCTGATTGGAAAGGGACATCCTGTTGGTGCTACTGGAGTTTCTCAAGTTTACAGCGTTGTCAAGCAGCTCAGAGGGGAGTTCAAGGAGAATCCAGTTAGGGATGCGGAAACCGCCATGACAGACACGCTCGGAGGAGACTTCGGAACGCTGGTCAATATAATTCTGAGCATTCACCGGAGGTGAAAGGATGAAGTTTGTGGATTTCTTCAACGCCTTGCTCGGTGGGAAGCTTATCGGGCAGAAATGTGGAGATTGTGGCAGCTACACATGTCCACCAAAGGCGACATGCGATAACTGTGGGAGCAGGAATCTTGAGGAAGTTGAAATGAGCGGGAAGGGCAGAATTATGACCTTCACCACAACCTACGTTGCTCCTGCTGGATACAGCGAAGAGGCCCCTTACACCGTGGCTATGGTTGAGCTTGATGAGGGGCCATGGATCGTTGGAAGGATTGACCTGCCTGTGGAGGAAATTGAGAGGCTTGGACAGGCACTGGTTGGGGCGAGGGTTTCAGTCTACGGCAGGGAGTATCCGACAGAGCCTTTCTATCCCAACAAAGAGAAGAGAGTCGTCCCCATGTTCAGACTGGAGTCCGAGAGGTGAAAGGGTGAACTTTGAGCTTGATGAAGAGCACAGAATGCTGAAGCAGGCTGTCAGAGAATTTGCAGAGAAGGAGATAATGCCATACGGTAAAGAGTACGACGAGAAGAGGGAGTATCCAATTGATATATTCAGAAAAGCAGCGAAACTTGGGTATGTAGGAGCGAGCATTCCTGAGGAGTACGGCGGGGCTGGAATGGATTATCTGGGTGAAGCTATCATCAGTGAAGAACTGACGAGGGCAGATAGCAGCATTGGAAGTGCAGTTGATCTTGCCATCCTCGGAGTGCCGATGATTCTGAGATATGGTACTGAGGAGCAGAAGGAGAGGTACATACCGCCAGTTGTGAAGGGCAAGGCTCCGTCGGCCATTGCCATAACAGAGCCTGATTGCGGAACGGATGTTGCAGCTATGAGGACCAAGGCCGTGAAGGAGGGAGAGTACTGGGTGATAAATGGGTCAAAGACTTTCATAACCAACGGAAGCGTGGCGGGACATACGCTGGTGATGGCAAAAACTGCTGAAGTTGATCCTCCGCACAGGGGCATTTCGGCCTTCATAGTTGAGACCAACAGCGAGGGATACGAGGCGAGGAGAATAGAAAAGATGGGCTTGAACTGCCACGATACTGCCGAAATTACGCTGAAAAATGTCAGGGTTCCGGCAGAGAATTTGATTGGGGAGCTTAACAGAGGCTTTTATCAGCTCATGGAGTTTTTCAACGAGAGCAGGGTTAAGATTGCTGCCCTACATCTCGGAATGGCTGCTGGGGCATACGAAAGGGCTTTGGAGTATGCAAAAGAGCGAAAGGCTTTCGGAAAGCCGTTGATAGAGCATCAGGCAATCCAGTTCAAGCTGGCAGATATGTGGAAGGATATCGAAGCTGCGAGGTTGCTAGTACATAAGGCTGCGTGGCTGATAGATCAGGGAAAGCCCATGCCTGCTCTAAGCTCTGCCGCAAAACTCTTTGCGAGTGAGGCTGCCATTAGGGTTACCTACGAGGCTCTGCAGATTTTCGGAGGCTATGGATACAGCAAGGAGTACGACATAGAGAGATACTACAGGGATGCAAGGGTTGGGACGATCTACGAGGGGACGAGCGAGGCTCAGAGGATTGTTATTGCGAGGAGTTTGATGGGTAGGGTTAAGAGGCAGTCTTACTTTTTACATTTCTAGGAAGAGTACGGAATCAGAATGTACGTTCTCGTTTCTCAGCTAGTCTATTTCTTGGCCTCACTCACGTTTCATTGCTTCAAAATCATCAGAGAGTTGCAAAATAATTTTGGAGTAAGTTTGATAGAGATATACACATTCCTCAGATAAACTTTTATTTTTGATTATTTCATTTTTAACATGTCATCTGAATTTGGTGATCTAAAAATAGACCAAATTGGTGTCGTCACCAACAACCTCGATCGAATTGCAGACTATTTCCGCGAAAAGTTCGGTGTTGACTTTGTTTCCTTTGAAACTACGCAGAAAAATGCCAAGATTAAGATAGCTCTGACAAATCTTGGAGACGTGCAGCTTGAACTCATACAGGTTCTCGAGGGTGAGACCATCCACACAGATTTTCTGAAGCGGAAGGGAGAGGGATTGCACCACATCGGATTCTTTGTGAAGGATCTTGACGAGAAGCTACGAATTGCTGAAGAGAAAGGAATGAAGGTGGTCGAGCAGGGTGAGATAGTCGGAGTGAGGTATGCTTATCTCGATACAGAAAAAGATATTGGCATAACGCTGGAGTTTATTCAGGTCTGAAGGATCGAAACATTTTAACTCCCGCACAAAACCAACTTGCATGTACTTCGTAACATCAAATGAGGGAAAGTACAGGGAGGTTAAAGGGATAGCCAACAAGTACGGAATTGAAGTTGACTGGCTTAAGATGGAGTACCTTGAACCTCAGGGGGGTGAGCTTGAGGAAATTGCAAGACTGAGTGCTGAGATGCTTTCAGAAAAAATTGATGAAGAGTTCTTTATCGAGGATAGTGGATTGTTCGTTGAGGCTTTGAAAGGATTTCCGGGACCGTACTCCAGCTACGTTTTCAAGACCATTGGCAATGAGGGAATACTGAAACTCATGAGAGATGCAGAGAACAGGAGGGCATACTTCAAGGCGGTGGTGGCATATTTTGATGGAAAAGATGTTCACACCTTCAGCGGGAAGGTGGAAGGAGAGATAGCAAGAGAGGCGAAAGGGACGGAGGGATTCGGATATGATCCGATATTTCTCTACAACGGCAGAACATTCGCTGAAATGACTTCGGAGGAAAAGAACAGAGTTTCACATCGAAGAAGAGCCTTTGAAAAGTTCTTCTCTTGGTTAAAAGAGGTTAAAAAAATTTAGTCTTCTGAAGATTCTTCCTCTTCTCCTCCTCCCTCGCCCTCAGGACCTTCCTTGCTCTCAAGTCCCTTAGCAGCGATGACATCATCGATTCTCAGAATCATTATTGCAACCTCTGTCGCACTGCTTATTGCCTGCTTCTTCACCTTCAGAGGCTCAAGCACTCCCTTCTCCTCCATGCAAACGACTTTGCCGCTGAAGACGTCCACACCGTAGGTCTTCTTGCCCTCCTCGTGAGCCCTCTTCAGCTCAACGAGGATGTCAATCGGGTCAAGTCCAGAGTTCTCAGCCAGCGCTCTCGGTATAACCTCCATAGCTGCCGCAAATGCCTCTGCTGCAAGCTGTTCCCTTCCTCCCAGCGACGGTGCCCACTCTCTCAGTCTCAAGGCAACCTCAATCTCCGGTGCTCCACCACCCGCCACAACCTTTCCGCTTTCGAGTGCAGCCTTGACGACCTTGATCGCGTCAGTCAAGCTTCTCTCAACCTCATCAACCACATGCTCACTTCCGCCTCTAACCAATATCGTCACGGCCTTCGGGTTCTTGCAGCCCTCGATGAACACCATTTTTTCGTCACCAACTTTCCTCTCCTCGACAAGCTCAGCCTCTCCAAGATCGCTGCTGTTAATTTCTCTCAGGTCTGTCAGTATCTTTGCACCGCATGCCTTGGCAATCTTCTCGATGTCGCTCTGCTTAACCCTCCTCACTGCCAGAATTCCTGCCTTAGCGAGATAGTACTGGGCTAAATCGTCAATGCCCTTCTGGCAGAAGACAACGTTAGCCCCAGCCTCTGCAAGCTTGTCAACCATCTCTTTCAGCATCTTCTCCTCCTGCTCAATGAATTTCATTAGCTGATCTGGATCGGTAATTCTTATCTCAGCGTCAGTCTCTGTCTCCTTAACTTCAAGTGCTGCCTTCAGCACTGCAATCTTAGCATTCTTGACCCTCTTGGGCATTCCTGCGTGGACAACTTCCTTGTCAATCACGATGCCATTAACAAGCTTCGTATCCGCGACATTGCCTCCCTGCCTCTTCTCGATTTTGATGTTGTCCTCATCAACCTTGTACCTACCATCAACTTTTTCTGCAACTCTCTTAACGGCCTCAACGACTATGGATGCAAGATGGTCAAGGGCATACTCAGAGTGCTTGCCGGTTACAGCTGTTGACGCAATCTTCTTTAAGGTCCCCTCATCCTCAACGTCTATGTCAATCGCAATGCTGTCGAGGACTTCAAGAGCCTTCGATGCAGCCAGTCTGTAACCTCTCGCGATTATGCTCGGGTGTATGTCCTGATCCAGCAGCTCCTCCGCCCTCTTCAGCAATTCTCCAGCAAGAACAACTGCAGTTGTAGTGCCATCTCCCACTTCATTGTCCTGCGTCTTTGCAACCTCTATAATCATTTTTGCCGCCGGATGTTCCACATCAATCTCCTTGAGAATTGTAACTCCATCATTCGTTATAACAACATCTCCGAGACTGTCAACAAGCATCTTGTCCATTCCTTTCGGCCCAAGAGTGCTCCTCACAGCCTCAGCAATCACACGAGCAGCCATTATGTTCATTCTCTGCGCATCCCTACCAACAGTCCTCTGAGTTCCTTCTCTCAATATCAGCACAGGCTGACCCTGTAACGTAGCCATTTACATCACCTCCTTGTTTGCAGATATTGGTGGATTGGAATTTCTATATAAGCATTTTGGTTGTGAGTTTTGTTTTCCCGAATCTATTTTCCATTTCAACTAACCCCTACATGAAACTTGACGAGAAAGCGGTAAAATGGGTAATCAGAGAGAAAGGGG
>JAPDIY010000085.1 GCA_029259335.1 Archaeoglobi archaeon | reverse complement strand
TGGTTTTGTGAGAATCGGGATTGTTGGGATTGGTATTACGGATTTCAAAATTCACAAGGAGCCCTTTTACAACGTGGCCTTTGAGGCTGCAAAAAGGGCCCTTGAGGATGCTGGAATTGAGAGGGGTGAGGTAGAGAGCTTTATACTTGGCGGATACGACAACCTTGGGGTTGGAAGGACGATATCCAACATGTACACAGCTCCAGCAGCAGGAGCTTATCTGAGGCACGAGATCAGGGTTAGCGATGATGCCCTCTTCGCCCTTCCTCTGGCTTACATGAGGTTGAGGGGATTGTCGGATGTTGCTATGTTTCTGGCTTTTGGGCAAAGCTCAGAAACACCAGTAGAACTCGTTGAGCTGCAGAGCCTTGACCCCTTTTTCCACCGCCCCTTCAACCTTTCGCTTCCAGCCTTCTTCGCTATGCAAAGCCTCGCCTACAGAGAGAGGTACGGTGTTACCGATGAGAGACTGGCGGAAGTTGTTGTGAGAATGAGAGAGAGGGGAGCTGAGAATCCACTGGCATTTTTAAGGGAAAAAGTTACTGCTGAAGAGGTTTTGAGCTCGGAGATGATGTCTTATCCTCTCAGAAAGCTTGAAATTGCTGAATGGTGCGATGGATGTGCAGCTTTCATCCTTGCAACGGAGGATGTTGCGAAAAGGATTACGGACAACATCGTGTGGGTTGAAGGCCTGGGATGGAGTGTTGAGAACTACTATTTTGATAGGGAACTTCACAGATTGCCTTTTGTCACCAGAAGTGCCGAGATGGCCCTCAGAATGGCCGGAAAAGAGTTAAAGGATGTTGAAGCTCTGGAAGTCTGCGACCTCACGGCAGATTATCACTGCATGATCCTCGAAGCTCTCGGATTCGCTGAGTACGGCAGAGGATGGGATTCCGAAAATCTGGACGTTAACAGATCAGGTGGGGCACTTTGCACGAATGCATACGGCTCTACAGGAGCTTTTCTGCTTGCAAATCTTGCTCTGAGGATCAGGAAAGGGGAGGTTGACTGTGGACTCGTGCAGTCAATGAGCGGCTACGCTCAGAAGTCATGTGTTACAATTCTGGAGGGGTAAAATGAGGGTGGCGGTTGTTGGTTTTGGCCAGACACCTTTCAGAACAAAGAGAAAGGATAAAACCCATCCTGAACTTGCCTTTGAGGCGATTAATGTCGCACTTGAGCATGCTGGTCTTGATATGAAGGATATTGAGGCTGTAGCTTATGGCTCCATGGATCCCTTCGATGGCATCTACTGCCCCGAACGCTGGGATGCAACAGCGTGTGGTTTGGAAAAGCCTGTAATGAAGATAAGTACCGGCGGAACGACAGGAATGACCACAGCATTGGCTGCATACGAGCATGTTGCGAGCGGACTGTTTGATGTTGCTATGGCCGTATGCGTCCAGAGGGTTGGGGAGTGTGTTGATGCCCAGCCCGTACTTAACACTGCAGTTGACCCAATTTATGAGAGACATTCAGGTCTGGGGGCGATACATGTTGCAGCCTTTCAGGCTACAGCCTACATGGCGAAGTATGGTGCAACAGAAGAGGATCTTGCGTGGGTGAGTGTGAAGGATCACAAAAACGCGCTGAAGAATCCATGTGCCCACATCAGAATGGACATCAGTGTGGAGGATGTTCTGAACAGCAGGGTTGTCTGCTCTCCACTGAAATTGCTTGAATGCTGTCCAAGGAGTGACGGGGCTGCGGCAGTTATCTTTGCTTCCGAGGATGTTGCCAAAAAGGTGAGGGACAATCCGGCATGGGTTGTGGGTGAGACGACAATCAGCGACAGCTACTACCTCGGCGATAGGCCCGATTTTGCGGACTGGGATTCGCTGGCCATAGCCGGAAGAAGACTTTTCAGAACTGCGGGGGTTGAGAATCCGGTTAAGGATATAGATGTGGCGGAACTATATTCTCCTTTCACAATTCAGGAGATTCTGGAGCTTGAGGCTCTTGGATTTGCCGAAAAAGGGAAGGGCAAGGACTTTGCTAAGGAGGGTATAACATTTCCCGATGGCGAGATGCCGACAAACCCGTCTGGTGGTGTGCTCTGCACAAATCCAATCGGCGCGACGGGCTTGGTGAGATTTGGTGAAGCAGCCCTTCAGGTGATGGGTGAAGCTGAGAATCAGGTTGATGGTGTTGAGGTGGCTTTAAGCCATGCGTGGGGTGGGACGCTGCAGTTCCACACCCTCGCTTTGCTATCTTCAAGAAAGAAGCTGAGGTGATAGAATGGATGTTACGGAATTTGAGGTCTGGTGGAAGATACCCTTCAGGCATTCCGCAGGCATTCACGCGACGAGGTTTTTTGAGGGGTTGAAGGAGAAGAAAATTCTGGGGGTGAAATGTGAGAAATGCGGCAGAGTTCTGGTTCCGCCGAGAGCCTTCTGCGAGAGATGCCATGCTGAAACGGGAGAGTGGGTTGAGGTGAAGGATGAGGGTATTGTTGAGACTATGACAGTTACCTACATGAAATTCACAGGCCTTCCCGATCCTCCCTACGCCGTCGGAGTTGTGAAGCTTGATGGTGCAGACACCGGGATGCTTTGTTTCTTAGGTGGAGTTGATCTGAGTGACTGGAGAAGGGTTCATGAAGCCTTCAAGCCGGGAACGAGGGTTAAGGCTGTATGGAGGGAAGAGAGGGAGGGAAAAATAACGGACATCGAGTACTTCAAACCTCTGGATTAGTTTTTAATTTTTTAAAGGGCAAAAATCATAAGTGGACGCGAAAATAGAGTTCATGTGAAGCTTGGGTTGGTTGTAAACCCTCTGGCGGGTGGAGGGCTGGACGAGAAGAAGATTGAACTTATCAGAGATACTTTAAGGAAGCTGTCTATGGAGGTTTACACTTCAAGAGCTGTAGCTGATGCGGTGAAAATCAGGGCCAGAACCGTCGAGATTCCGGTTAGCATGACCAGAGAGGACACTGTAAATCTCGTTAAGAAGCTTGATGAAATCGTTGATATCATCGTCATTTTTGGTGGTGACGGAACGATGAGCGATGCCGCATCAGCAAAACCGTCAAAGCCACTCCTCTGTATCGGAATCGGGACAACAAACGTCAGCCCCGTTTTAGCCTCACACGACTTTGACCCTGAAAAGCTCAAGGAGGTTAAAGTGAGTGGTTTGCAGGTTAATGTTGGCGATGAGGAGAGAATAGCCTTCAACGACGTTGTTGTGGGCTCCACGATTCTATCAACGGTTAACGGGGAAAGGGTGCAGGTGGATGCAAGAGAGTTCATGAGGGGCAGGAGAGTGGTGGCAGTTCCGAGGAAGTTCAGAGCAAGGGTTGAGGTTGGAGAGAGGGTTGTGGAAGGTGTTTTCGGCAATATATTTGTGGCTCTGACAGACAAAAGATTTCTCGGTAGGGGTATAGCTGGAGGCGCATCACTCTCTGCATTTCTCGGATTCAAGGCTGTTGTAGCCTGCATCAGTGAGGGAATAGTAGTCTCAACGTACTCCAAGAGAGATCTGATGAAACTTGAACCCATAGTTACCAGAACATTGAGCTTCGATGACGAGATCGTGAGAATCCGGGCTGATGAGGTAATTTCCTGCGATGGGAATCCGATCGGGGAGGGATACGCCGAGGTTAAGGTTGCTGAGGATGCCGTGAGAATACTGAAATGAAAGTAAGTGTTATATGATACCAATTTCTTCTCTCAGTATGTTTGATTTCAACGTATGCATAGCAGGAGCAGCAGGAGATGGAGTAAAGGAGGCAGGAGAAATTCTGGCCAAGCTTCTTTCAAATATGGGTTACAGAGTTTTTGTGTATCAGGAATATGAGTCCCTCATCAGAGGAGGACATAACGCAAGTGTAGTCAGATGCTCGGAGAAGGAGATTCATTCTCACCGCTATTACTACGATGCGATGATATGTTTGGAGGATTACGTATTTGAAATCCACAGAAAGAGGTTGAGAGGATTTCTGATTCACGACTCGGAATTTGAATGTGATTTTGAACCTTCTTTTTCAGTTCCTATGCTGGAGATCGTTAAGGAGGCTGGAATGCCGAACCTTTACCGAAATGCTGCGGCTCTCGGTGCACTCTGCTATATTGCTGGTCTGGATGTTGGAGATCTTGCAAAAATTTTCGTTGCCGAGTACGGTGACAAAGCCGAGACAGATACAGAGATTGCAAGTAAGGCATACGAATACGCAAAGGAAAACTGCAGAAGAGTTTTAACTGTACTCAGAATATCTGAGGGAGACGGAAAGGTCGTTTCGGGAAGTGAAGCAATCGCTCTCGGAATGGTCAGGGCTGGGCTGAAATGCTACTATGCATATCCCATGACGCCTGCATCGTCCATTCTGCATTGTCTTGCAAAGAAGAAGTTTGCCTTAGCTGTGCAGCCTGAAAACGAGATAGCGGCGATAATGATGGCAATCGGAAGTGCTTTTGCCGGTAAGAAGTCTGCGGTTGGGACGAGTGGAGGAGGCTTTGCGTTGATGACGGAGAGCGTAAGCCTTGCTGGAATGGCTGAGGTTCCCGTACTGATAGTACTGGCCCAGAGAAGCGGCCCCTCAACAGGAATGGCAACTTTCACCGCTCAGGAGGATCTACACTTCGCCTTGAATCCAGCCCACGGTGAGTTTCCACTCATCGTAGCTTCCCCACTGACTGCAAGCGATGCCTTTTCGCTTTCTGCCACCCTTCTCAACATGGCGTGGCAGTTCCAGACCCCTGCGATTCTCCTTACCGAAAAGCATCTGACCGAAAGCTACGAGTCGGCTGAGTTTGATGAAAATGAAGTGAAGGTAAATGAACTCGATATATTCGATTCTGAGACGGACGGAATTTTTCCGAGGTACGAGATTACCGAAAACGGGATTTCGAGGTACGCTGTTCCGCCGGCAATTGTTAAAGCGAACAGCAACGAGCACGATGAATTCGGAATTACGACGGATGACGCGGAGATGGCGACGAGAATGTATGCGAAAAGAATGAGAAAGGAGGATTTGATAAGGGCGGAGGCTGAAAAACTGGAACCATACGTTTGTATCAGGAATGGGAGCGATACAGTTGTTACTTGGGGCAGCAATTACGGTGCAGTTGTTGAAGCTGCTGAAGAACTCGGTTACTCCGTTGCAGGAATTAGATTTCTCCGCCCCTTAATTCTGCCCGAGTTTAAGGGTGAGGTTGTATGTGTTGAATGCAACTACAGGGGTTTGCTGGCTGGTATGGTGGAGAAAGAGATCGGAAAGAAAGTTAGCAGGATTTTGAGATGGGATGGAAGGCCTTTCACGCCAGAGGAGATTAGAGAAGCTCTGTCGAAGGGGAGGTGAAATCTTGGGCTTGAGGACGGAGGTAAAGGTGTCATGGTGTCCGGGCTGCGGGAACTTCGGGATACTGAGGGCATTTGAAAAAGCTGCAGGGAGGTTGGTGGATGAGGGCATACCCAGGGGCAGAATAGCTGTTGCGTCGGGAATTGGCTGTCACGGTAAGATTTCAGACTATCTAAGGTTGCCAAGCTTTCACGTGATACATGGCAGGGTCCCTCCATTTTTAACAGGTCTGAAGCTTGCAAATCCAGATTTAATAGCTGTGGGGTTTGTGGGGGATGGGGACGGTCTGAATGAGGGTGTTGAGCATCTGATACATGCAGCGAGGAGGAATACGGACATCACAATTTTTCTGCACAACAACAATGTTTTTGGTTTGACCACCGGGCAGGTTACTGCAACAAGCCCGAAAGGAGCAAAAGGGAAATCAACGCCCTATGGGAATCCCGAAAATCCCTTGAATCCGTGCAATCTGATGCTCGTCAGCGGTGCTACGTTTGTGGCAAGGGCTTTTGCGGGAAAACACTCTCAGCTTGTGGAGATAATGTATTCAGCGATAAAGCACAGAGGATTTTCCTTCGTTGAGATACTGCAGCCGTGTGTGAGCTTCAACGACTTCTGGAAGATTAGAGAAGAAATCCACGACATCAGGGAGGCTGAAAGTGTTGAAAATGCTTTAAGGCTGTGCAGAGATAAGACAGCATGTGGAATATTCTACCGAAAAGAGGAAGAGACGTTTGAGGATGCAGTCCACAGAATAAATAAATAAGCCTGAGAGTACAGACGGCATGGAGGTTTACGTTCTGAGACTCGGCCACAGGCCTGAGAGAGACAAAAGGGTTTCAACTCACGTTGCACTTACGGCAAGGGCTTTTGGAGCTAAGGGGATTTACTTTGATAAGGAGGACAGGTCGGTTTTTGAGAGTGTTAGGGATGTGGTTGAGAGATGGGGTGGTGAGTTTTTTGTGGAAGCGGTTAACTGGAGAAAGCTTCTGAGAGAGTTTGAAGGGCTTAAGGTTCACCTTACGATGTATGGCATTCCACTACCCCAAAAAATTGATGAGATCAGGAAAGCTGAGAAGGTTCTGGTGGTCGTTGGGGCTGAAAAAGTCCCGCCAGAGGTTTACGAGATGTGCGATCTGAACATTTCCATAGGCACCCAGCCACACAGCGAGGTTGCGGCTTTGGCTGTTTTCCTTGATCGGGTGCTTGGAAAGGTTTTTGATTTGCGGTTTGATGATGCCAAACTCAGGGTAATTCCAAGTGAGAGGGGCAAGGTTGTTGTGAGCAGGGATTAAAGTTCAATCTCTATTTCGTCCTTTGAAGCCGAGAGCTTCCTTATTTTCTTCGCAATCTCGAACCTTATTCTGTCTGGCACCCTCTCTCCCCCACTTTTTACTCCAATTTTATCAAGAATGAAGCTGAATAGCAAATTGCTGTTGTAGAAGAGCAGAGATGAGAAACCAAGGTTTAAATAGATTCTGAAGTTTTCCTCACCCATCATCAGGTCGTATCCCCTTTCCCTCAGCCATTCCTCAAAGTCCTCAATTGTGAACTTCACAGAAGGAACTGGGCGGGAAGAATTTAAATCTTGAGGTTTTGCTATTTTATTGACATTATAAACTTTAACAAAATTTCAACCAATTGGTTTATTATGCCTCAGATACCACGTGAAAAAGCAGAGGTTATTTTCGAAGAATGGTTTGGCAAAGTTTCAAAAGAGCTGCCGCCAGAAATTGTAAAAATTGCTAAGATAAAAATCGGAAGCGTAATCATCGGACTTCTTTCAGGGGATAAGACTGTCAAAGAGGCTATTGGTGAGTTTGACAAAGATTTGTTATATAGTGCCATAAAAAGTGGCAGAAGACCTTTGGATGTTGTTAAAAATATGAGCATTCTGATGGAAATGGTCTCCTCAAAAATAGATGATCCTGAAGTCTTTCGCAATATTGTGATCATTCTGGCCAATTATCAAGCTGAGTTTCTAAATAAGCTTACGGATGTTTATGAGAGCCGCATTCGTGAAGAGTTCGGTAGAAGAAAGAAGGTTGAGAGAGTGCTGAAGGTTTTGACGAAAGTCAGCGAAGCTATACTGAAGACTGAAAGCGAGAGGGCGCTTCTGGAAAAAGTTTGCCAGATTATCGTGGATGAGGGTTATGCACATGCTTGGATAGGGTACGCAAAACCGGATGGCAGTGTTGAGCCAGTTGCAGGTTATGGCAGTGACTATTTTAAAAGTATAGAAGTGCGGTGGGATAGCTCTTCGCTTGGACAGGGGCCGACAGGAAGAGCGATTAGAGAAAGAAAACCTACCATTCAGAGAAGTCTGAAAACACGCGACTATCTGTGGAAAGATGAGGCGGAAAAGAGAGGTTTTGGATCGTCAATAGCCCTTCCGCTCAGTTATGGTAAGGAAGTTTTTGGCTCCCTGAACGTCTATGCCTTCGAAGAGGATGCGTTTGACGAGGAGGAAAGGAAATTGTTTGAAAGAGTGGCTGCTAATCTCTCGTATGGTATTGCTTTGATAAAAATCAGAAAAGAAAGAGAGAGATTACTTGAGCAGATAAGGAAGAATATAGAGCAATTTGCCATACTCGTGGATCACATTCGCAATCCTCTTGCCGCTGCACAGGGATTTGTGGAACTCTATGTCAACGATGAGAATGCTGTAAAGAAGATCAAAGAGCAGTTTGACAGAATAGTCGATCTCGTGGAGCAGTTGGAGAAGGGATGGGTGGAATCTGAAAAAATTAGAGAATATCTCAGGAAAACACTCTAACCAATATGCTTTTCGATAATTTCAATAAGCTCCTCTCTTTTTAGCGGCTTCTTTACAACTTCAAGAGCGCCTGCATCTAGTATCTCCTTACCCCTACTCCTGGCAAACGCCGAAATAGCCACAATCTTTGCATCTGGAGCCATCTTCTTTATCTTGCGAGTGAATTCAGCGCCATCCATCACCGGTGTGGGTAAATCAACCTCTACCCCTTCAACTCTGGGCATAAGCATATTGACAAGTGTGAGATGGGGCTGGAATTTTTTAAAAATCTCAACGCCATCTTTCCCATCCATTGCAATCGCTACATCGTACCCTTCAGAAAGCAGGGCTTTGTAAACTTCGAGTACGGCTCTATCGTTATCAACAATCAATATTCGCTTTTTCACAACACTGCAACTTATTTTTAGGTAATATATATACTTTGTGTCGTTCTACATTTTAATTCTAGATAATTTTGAATTACCTTCCGAATGTCATTTAGCAATATACACACTGAAATTCATGCATGAGACATCTGTGAGTGCCTTTCTCCAAACAAGAAACTCTGGAATTTTTGTGAAATCAGGCTGTGTCCAGAACGTCCAGCATCTCACGACCATTGTGCCAGCGTATTCGAAGTTTTTCTTGTCCAAATACCACTCATTCGTCTGATTGACGACTATGTAATCGCCATGACGGAACCTGTGTCCCTCAACGCCCGTTGTGATGAAGTATGCTCTGTGATCTTTGAGATACCATGCGAGAGGCCAGTACTCCCCAATGTTCGTGAAAACGTATATCGTGTCATTCTTCGTTTTTTCAGCAAACTCCTTCACATCATACTGGGTTGGCAGATACAAGGCAGGTTCGGCTGGGTTAACGGGGTTGAGAATATTTGCGGCAATCATTCCATAGGCAGAGAACGCTATGCAGGCAATGGCGGCAGCAATCCTGAGCTTCCTGGAATTGATTTTGTTGATTCCAATCCCTGTCAGAATGTACATCGGGAAAAGGATGTGGACAGCAAGCCACGGTACTTTTTCCTGCATGTAGGAGAAAAATATCAGGGATGCTATGAACCAAAAGGCAATAAAGGACTCGAACTCTGACCTCTCTCTCTTTTTGATCATCAATGCAACGGCGAAAATTGCTAAAACAAAAGCAGGAAAGTCGTAGAGCAGGATTAATTCGAGATAGTAATACCAAGGTCCTGCAATCCTCGCAATATCGTGCTGGTATTTCCAGTAGCTGACCGCCTTGACTGCTGGAAATTCAGAGAAATTGGTCAGAGGAGCAGTGTAGGTAAAAAAGTTGGTGTAAAGGGAAGCATAGATGAGGAAGAAAACCGCAATTGATAGTAGCAAGTCTCCAATTCTAAATCTTTTGATGTCAAAAACGAAGAAAAGAAGAAAAATGGCAATAAATGGATAAAATGTCTCCTTCAGCGTCGCAAACAAAGCCAAACATATGAAGGCCATAACAATGTGTTTCCTGTCGAACCTCGTCTCCGTAAGCTTGGCATCGGACTCAAGGTATCTGAAGATGAAGTAGGTAAAGAGGGCTGTCAGAAAGAGCTGGAATATGTCAGCTCTGCAAAATCTGGAGTAGTTTACGATTATGGGAGATATCGCCACGAGAATGGATGAGAGGATCGCAGTATTGAAACCGATAAATCTCCGATACGCGAGGGGAATGAGGGCAACAAAAATGCCTATGAGCGCTGGCATCAGCCGTAGGGAGAATTCGGTCTCACCAAGAACCTGAACTGGGATGTATAGGAGGTAGTAAAGCAAAGGGCCGTGATAGGCCGGGTTATACCTGTAACTCCCTGAGAACAGGGACTTTAAAATTGTTGCGTGAATACTTTCATCGAAAAACAATGGGGGGCCACCAAGATTGTAGAATCTAACTGAAAAAGCCACTAAGGCGATGATGATTACTGATAGCTTTTTACGCATGCAATCTGGAGGGTTTCGTGAAATATATTGGTTTTCCTTCAGGCTTTTAACTGTAGTTTCCTAAAATTATTTCCCACCATCAAACCACCTCCAGCAGTAACCCAGTACTCTTTCAGGTGGAAGCTTTCTCAAAAATGCTTGATAAGGAGTCTCTAATTCATCCAAATTAAGACTCATA
>JAPDIY010000020.1 GCA_029259335.1 Archaeoglobi archaeon | reverse complement strand
GCATAGATATACGGGGAGATCTGTGTATAAGTTTGCAGCTCTGAATGTCCTTTTGGTGGGGGTGGTTGTTGCTCTGGGTTTCAGGGAGAAGAAGGTGTTGCAGAGGTTGGCTGAGATGTGATTTGGTGAGAACCCTATACTGGATATTTTGTTCCAAGCAGCCTCTTAACTCTGTTCATGGCAGGAACATTGTAGGTAATATTTATAAACATTTTTGCGTAAAAAATGAAGATGAGAGCTAAGTTAATCCTCTGCATTTTGCTTGGAATAGTTATTGGCGCATCCTCTGCATATCTTACAGTTAATCAGGTTGCAGAGATGTTCAGCGTGAGCAACGGACCGTGGAAGGTCAACTTACTCGCTGGTTCGGAGAGCGCAGACATCTACACGAGGGCTGCGATTGCTCTCAACGCCCTTTTTGCCCTCAACAAATCTGAAGCTGTTTACTTTATCGCCAAAACGGACAGCAACTTTCGCCCGTTAAAGCTCGAATGCGATTACAGAATCGAAGGTGGAAATCTGCCTGCGAGATGGTGGAGCATCACTGTTTACGGCTCAGACCTCTTCCTTATCCCGAATGAACTCGACCGGTATTCCTTCACCAGCACCAACATCAAAAAAGATGGTGAAAGATGGACGATACTTCTTTCAAAGGAGCCGAAGGAGGGAAACTGGATACCACTGAACGGTGAAGGTCAGTTTTATCTCGTTCTAAGGCTCTACAATCCGGAGAAGGTTGTATATCAGTATCCAGAATCCATTGATCTGCCTGAAATCGTGCTGGAGGGGTGCTCATGAAGAGGTACGTTGCTGTTCTAGTTCTCACCGCAATTTTGGCTCATGTTGTGGTTGTAGCCCTAATCCCGCATCTCGTAATGTTCGCCTACTTTACGAAGATGAAGTCGGCAGATATTGAGGTTAACAGAGTTTATCATGTCCCTCCGATAAACGCGAGCTTCAGAGAAGTTGTTCTTCCGAGTCCCAACTTACTCTACTCCTACTGCATTTACGATGTGTCCAAGGGAGCGGTGTTTGTGAGAGCCGAGGTCCCTGAGGGCACATACTGGTCTGTATCCTTCTACGATTCGGCAACGAACAACTTTTTCACCCTTAACGACAGAGATGTTGGGAAGGAGGCAAGAATTCTGTTGGTGAAGGAGTTGGGTCAGATGAAGGAGATGAATGCAACGGTGGTGAAAGCAAAGAGCGAGAAGGGACTTATACTCTTCCGTATTTTTATTCCCGACGAGAGTGTCATACCCTACCTCGATAAAGTCAGGCGGAACTCAACCTGTCAGGTCTTGTCGGGCACTTAACCAAAACATATTTATTTGATTAGAGGTCAAATTAATTTTATGATTACTGGAGTTTGGGTGGCGAGTATTGAAGTTCTGAAAAAAGTTTCGCCAGAAGAGGTTGAGGAGTTTGAAGGGCTTGGAAGTGATTGAAGAGCTGTTGAAAATCTACGACAGTACAAAATTTGATTCCGAGACTTCAGAGTTGCTGGAGAAGCTACTCTCCAGAGTACTTCTGAAGTATATGTTCCTTCAGGAGGAAATGGATGAAGAGCTAAAGACAGCCCTACAGATTGTTAAAAAATTCATTTCTTAATTTTTTTGGGCTGTTCCATCATGGGCAAGAAGGATGATGAGTTCGCTAAATTTAAATACAAAATACATACTAAATATGTACATGGGAACACTAACAATAGTTCTGAGCGATGAAATAGAAGAGAAATTGAGAGATGCCGTCAGCAAGCTTTACGGTTCGAGTAAGGGCGCACTTTCTAAGGTGGTGGAAGATGCGTTGAGGAACTACTTGTTTTCACTAGAGAGTGGTCAGAGGAGATTATTCAGAGCATATAGAGGAGATACGCTGGTTGGAGAAGCAGAATCCCTTGATGAGCTCGCAGCCTTATTAAAAGAGAAAAAGGTTGATTTGCGAGGTTTGAAGATCGTTTCATCTGAGAAAATTAAGACTACTGCAAGGAGTGGCTACAGAGTAAGAACATGAATTACCTTCTCGATGGCGTGCCCGTAATGGAAATTGTGCTGGAAAATCCATTTGTACCAAAAAGATTTCCTGCAGAAGGAGTGGTTCTTGCAGTTTTTGATACAGGCTACGAAGGGTTTGCTTTAGTTCCTGAGAACATTTTCAGGGAACTTCGCCTGCACGAGATGGAACTGCACGTAAGGGAACTCATACTACCCAATGGATCTATAGCTCGATCATCTGGCACGTTCGGTAAGGTTAAAATTCTTGAACCGGGCATTTCGTGTGATGGGCTTATTGAAACGACCAAAGATGTTGATGAGATTGTTCTGGGCATAGATTTTGCAAAAAGCTTCAAGTTCATCCTTGACTACTGTCTAAGGAGGTTTGAGGTGCGCCAGTGCTAAATTTGGGTTTCATCCGTCGAATTCTTTTCCGTCTTCATCTTTGAGCCTGTGGTAGTAGAATTCTAACAGATTCGGCTTTATTGCTCTAATAGAGATATAATGGTGTTTCATCAGCCCACAAAATCCCTACCCTGCAGCACCAATTTTTTAGTCTGAAATAGAAATTTTAATTAATCTATGCTGTTAGGTATCAATATGAATGAAAAGGTTGTTATTGTAGCAATAGTCACAATCGCCATTGTTTCTGTTTCTATCGCCGTTATCGCATCCCAGATCGAGAGTTATGCGAGACTTGGGAACATTGACATGAAGCTTGAAAGTATTAACGAAAGCCATGCAGTGATTTCCTTTATCGTGGAGGTGAAGAAAGAAAATGTTAATTCCTTCACCCTGCAGGCAAAAATTTACGATGATCAGACGGGTTTGCTTTTGGATGAGGTTAAGAAGGATTTTGAAAGTCCAGACTCAAACTACGAAGCTGTAATGACCATCCCCTTTGAGAAAACCAAGGATTACAGAATTGAGTTGATGTTGATGCAGGAGGATAGAGTCCTCAGCTCACGGCAGCTTCACCTAAAAAATCTCAGGAGTCTTGTAGCGGAAAATATGCAACTCGATGCGTCAATGGTGGGTGCGGATTTCCTGCTTACGGGTGTGAAAGACGAGAATGTTGAGTTTAAGGCGAGGTTTTATGTTGAGAGTGTGAGGGATTACAGTGTTGTGGCAAGGATAAAGGTTGTTCAGGCTGAGTCGAATGTTTTGGTTGACGAAGAATGGATGAACACAACACTGAAGAAGGGAAAGACGAACATCGTTGAAGCGAACTTTGAGGTGCCTGACGACTACAATTATATCGTCAAGCTTGAAGTATGGAGGGATGGGAAGCTGGTTAAAACTTGGAAGGATGTGATCAAGCTGGCACCAACCAAGATAATTCCAAAGGACGTGGAAGAGGAAAAGGTTGAATTTGAGGTTGAGAAGTTCGTTAGGGAAGAAGTTCCGGGCTATGTGGAGAGAGGAGCAGGAGTCCCCGGATTTGAGGTTGGACTAGCATTAGCGGCAATCGTGGGTGTTGCGGCATGGAGAAGAATAAGGATGTGAAATTTCAGGAGACTGTCAGAAGGGTAATCACAATTTTGCTGCTCTTACTCCTTATTATTTCTATCGTCGGGCTTTACATCTCGGCAAATACCCTGATAGATGTTTGGGCAGGTTACAAGTATGCGCCAATCTACAAAGTGTTAATGAATGCTGCCCTGCTGATAGTAGCTGCACACTTTCTCATGAAGTCCAAAGGTTAATAATCCGGCTGAAAAATTCTAAATCCATGAGATTATTTGTGGCTGTTGACGTGGATGAGATGGTCAGAGAGAGGGTCAAACCAGCACTGGAAAAATTTGTGGAATTAAGCGGGATTAAAGCAGTAGAACCTGAGAACCTTCATATCACGCTTCTTTTTCTTGGAGAAGTAAATGAGGGCAGAGTTGGGGAGATAGAGGACAGTCTCTCCTCAATCGAATTTGAGCCCTTTAAGATTGCGTTTCATGGTATGGGAGCATTTCCAAATCCTAAGTCTCCGAGAGTTGTATGGATAGGGGTAAAAGAGAACGGAGAGCTGACCAAGCTGGCGAACGCAGTTTACGGAAAGCTGAGAAGGCTCGGGTTCAAAAGGGATAAGGACTTCTCAGCTCATCTAACGATTGCGAGGGTCAAGAGAAAAAACCCTCAGGTGGTTGAGCTGATAAAGGAGCACTCTTCAGATAGTTTTGGAGAGATGGAAGTAAAGAATTTTAAGCTGAAACAGAGCATTTTAAAGCCTCAGGGTCCTGTTTATAAAGATTTAAGGGTTTTTGGTTATGAGGATTGAAGAAGTTGTTGAAAAGGCTCTCACCCTTGTAATTCCGGAAGAGGAGGAGATCAAAAGGGCTGAAGAGGCTGAAAAAGAGTTGAAAAGGAGACTCGACAGTCTTGGCGTTGAATATCTCTTCGTGGGAAGTTATGCCAGAAACACATGGTTGAAGGGGAGTCTTGAGATTGACGTGTTCATTCCTTTTCCTGAAGAGGTGCCCAAGGAGGAGCTCAGAGAGAGGGGGCTTGAGATTGGAAAGGCTGTTCTCGACAGCTACGAAATCAGATACGCTGAGCATCCTTACGTTCATGGCACTGTGAAGGGTGTGGAAGTTGATGTGGTGCCATGCTACAGGCTGAAGGATACCAGCAGAATTAAGTCAGCGGTTGACAGAACCCCCTTTCACCATGAGTGGTTGAAGGACAGGATTAAGGGAAAGGAGAATGATGTAAGGCTGCTTAAAGGATTTCTAAAGGCAAACGGGCTTTATGGGGCAGAGTATAAGGTGAGGGGTTTCTCCGGGTATCTCTGCGAACTTCTTATAATCTTTTACGGCTCTTTCGTCGAGACTGTAAAGAATGCACGTCGCTGGACGAGAAAAACAGTTATAGACGTGGCAAGGGGGGAGGTTAGGAAGGGAAAGGAATTTTTCGTCGTTGATCCGGTTGATGAGAAGAGGAATGTTGCCGCAAACCTGAGCTTGGACAACCTCGCAAGATTCGTCCACATTTCCCGTGAATTTCTCGAAAACCCATCACTTGATTTCTTCCTGCCCCCACACAAACCAGACGCTGACGTTGAAATGCTGAAAAAGGTTATAAAGGAGAGAGGTTCGGCTGTTTTCGCTGTAAAATTCAAAAGACCGGATATAGTGGAAGATAACCTGTATCCGCAGCTTGAAAGGGCTTCAAGAAAGATTTTCGAGTTTCTTGAGAGGGAAAACTTCATGCCACTCCGCTACACCTTTAAGGCTGCTGAGAACTGCTATCTGATTTTTGAGTGTCAGATCAGGGAATTGTCGAGAGTTTTCAAACGTCTTGGGCCTCAGTTTGAGGATGAGAGAAATGTGAAAAAGTTTATCTCAAGGAGAAGACCGTTCAAACCATTTATAGAAGATGGGAGGTGGTGGGCTTTCGAATACCGCAAGTTCACGACACCTGAAGAGGCTGTGAAGGATTACGTGTCAGGTCACTGGCACACACTCGGTAAGAACGTCGGCAAGTCAATCTCGGAGGGTTTTGAGGTATTATCAGGTGAAAGCTTGCTTTCCGAGCCTGTGCTTTTTGAACTCTCCGAGTTCATGGGGGTGAGGTTGTGAAAGTCACTTTTCTCGGAACAGGTGTGGCTGTACCTTATGAAAACAGGGCTCAGAGCTCAATCCTCATCGAGCTTGACGATTTTAAGATTTTGATTGATTGCGGCATCGGTAGCTATCACCGTCTTGAACAGCTTGGAATTGATCTTGCAGAGATTGATGCCGTCTGCATCACCCATCACCACCTCGATCACAACGGAGATTTGCTCAACATTCTCAAGGCAAGGTGGCTGCTTAACTGTGATATGCTGAAGATTTTCGGGCCAGCAGGGACGAAATCCTTTCTTGAATCTCTCCTCGAAGCCTATCCCTATCTCAGGGGCAAGCTGAAGTTTGAGATTGAGGAGAGAAAAGAGTTCACCTTGGGAGGGGCGAGGTTCAAAGCTTTACCCACGATCCACTCCATCGAAAGTCAGGGTTATGTTATTGACAATGCACTTGCCATAAGCGGAGACACGAGGGCATTCAAAGACTTTATCTCGCAGGAGTGCGATATAATGGTTCATGAGCTTTCTCTGCCCTTCGGATACGATGCTGACTACCACACAACCCCCGAAAATCTGAAGAACCACCTGAAATATTGCAGAGCGGAGAAAATTTACCTGACTCACCTTTATCCTATGGCTCATGCTGTTAAGGACAAAATCCTGGAGTTTCTGGAATACGATGCTGTTGTTGCGGAAGACATGATGAGTTTTGAATTATGAGCAAAATTTAAAATAGTGGTGGGCAAAGCAGATAAGGTGATACTCATGGATGAAGAGGTTAACAGGATCATTACGTTATGCGGTAAAGATTGGGCAAAGATTGGAACGGAGTTCATTTTTCTCGGAGGAAAGGCTGAGTGTGAGAACTGCAAGATCAAAAAAGCGTGTCTCAGGCTGAGAGAGGGTGCGAAATACAAGATCGTCGGTCTGAGAGATGGTGCAGTTCAGGACTGCCCACTTCATGATGAGGGAGTTGTTGCAGTTGAAGTTGTTGAGCTGCCAATAATAGCCCTTGTAGATTCGAAAATTGCCGTTGAAGGAACAAAGTTCCATTACGAGGAAAAGAAATGCGATATATTCAACTGCAGCATGTACTCCCTCTGCCATCCCGTCGAGCTGAACAACGGAGAGACGGTTGTGGTCGAGAAGGTTATAGGAGATGCTCCCGAACAGTGTCAAAAGGGTTATAGTGTGGTTGTTGCGGAGCTAAGGAGAGTTGAGAACTAAAAAATTAAAATAACGGCTTAAGGATTACTGCATTTTCCACCTTTTTTCTGAACTCCTCTGGATTCGCTTCCGTCTGCGGGATTGCACCGAAATGCATTGGTATGTAATATCTGGCTTTGACATCCCTTGTTGCTTCTACAGCCTCATCCAGATCCATTGTATACGTCCCACCGATTGGCAGCAAAGCTATATCAACTTCTATCTCCCTCATCTCAGGAATTCTGTCGGTGTCGCCAGCGTGGTAAATCCTCACTCCATCTATGCTCACGATGTATCCAACGCAGTTCTCCTTGTGGAAGGGTTTGTTGATGTTGTATGCAGGGACGGCCTTTATTTCAACCCCCTTGATGTTCACGCTCTCTCCCGTCTTTACCTCACAGCTTTCATATCCCTCGATTATGCAGCCAGTCGGATGAACAACAACAGTATCATCCTTCGAAAGCCTCTTTATACTCTTGACATCCATGTGATCGAAGTGATCGTGGGTAACAAGGATAATGTCAGCTTTCTCAAGCTCCTTTGGAATGTCGTAAGGGTCTATGTACAACACCTTCGAGCCCTTGATCTTAAAACCCGCATGCTTCAGCCAAGTTATCTCCACACTATTGTAAACAAAACTGCTCTCGACCATAAAACAAGTGGTTTTAATTGTTATAAAATTTTACCGCACTGCTAAACTTTTTAAGGCGGAAGAGTTTTATTCTGTATCAGGAGTGATGCAGTATGATCTGGCAGGGGAGAAGCAGAAGAAAACCGACTGGGGGATTCTACAAGCGTGCGAGGAAAAAGAGAAAGTATGAGCTTGGTAGAGAGCAGGTTGAAACGCTCGTAGGGGAGAGGAAGATAAAGAAAGTTAGAGTTAGGGGTGGAAATTACAAGATAAAGCTTTTCGCGGATAAATATGCTAATGTTTACGATCCTAAGCAGAAGAAGGTTGTAAGAGTTGAGATACAGGGTGTTGTTGAGAATCCCGCCCATGTCCACTATTCAAGGAGGAATGTTGTAACGAAGGGGGCAATAATCGCTACAGAGATAGGCAAAGCGAGAGTGACCAACAGACCGAGTCAGGAGGGCGTGATAAATGCAGTGCTGATAGAATAAAGGGGTGCCGATAAAAACAATATACAGCGGTGACGGCGGGATAGCTGAGACCGATGCACCGGCACCCCAGTGATAGTGGGGGTAGAAAGTTAATAAATTTTTCGGAAGTAAATTTGCTTTATATAAATTCTGATTTTAATCTTGCAGCCTCGCTGTAAACTCTGCTGAGGTTATTATCTTTGCCTGAAACACATTCTCCATGTGCTTTATCCCGTATTCATAGTCATAATCGCTCAAAGCCTTCGTACAGTCCTTTAGCACCTCAACTTCATAGCTCCTCAGAACAGCATCGCCAGCAGTGTGGAGAACGCAGATGTTGGTAGCTACACCACAGATGTAGAGCTTTTTAACTTCAAGCTCTCTCAGCAGCAGATCAAGATCGGTGCCGAAGAAAGCTGAATAACGCCTTTTTCTGACGTAGTAGTCATCTTCGTGTGGATCAAGCTCATCTATTACTTCCGCACCCTCTGTGTTCATCACGCAGTGCTTCGGCCAGATCTTGAACTCCACGTCATCTTCTCTGTGCCAGTCCTGAGTGAAGATTACGGGCATTTTCTCCCTTGCAGCCCTTACAACCCTTGCTGTGGCATCGAAAATGTCCTCGGCATTTGGGACGTAAAGGGCACCATCCTTATAACAGAAGTCCTTCTGCATGTCCACAACAACGAGAGCTTCCATATGATTATGTTGAATCCGAGAGATATATTTTTACCTGAGGAAGATACTGATTATGGAGTTCACCCACATTGAAGATGGCAGGGTAAGGATGGTTGATGTTTCGGAAAAGGAGGATGTAACTCGTGTTGCAGTTGCTGAGGGCTTTATAAAGCTCAGAAGCTCCACGATTGATGCTATTTTAAACAAGGAAGTTGCAAAGGGAAATGTGATTGCCGCTGCAAATGTTGCTGGCGTTCTTGCTGTTAAGAAGACCCCTGAACTCATACCGATGTGCCATCCCATTCCCATAACCTCGGTTAAATTCGATTTCGACATCGAAAGCATTGGCATCAGAGTTAGATGCACTGTAAAATCGAGAGGAAAAACAGGAGTTGAGATGGAAGCATTGACAGGGGTCAGCGTTGCCCTTCTGACGATTTGGGATATGGTCAAAAGCTTGGAGAAGGATGAATACGGGAATTATCCCAAAACCTTAATAGAAGTTATAAAAGTTGTTGAAAAGATTAAGGGTGGGGGTCATGATTGACAGAATTAAAAAATTCGTTTTTGGCGGTGAGAAGGAGAGGGAAGTCGTAAGTCTGATGAGAGAGCAGATAGGACTCATCATTGACACCTGTGAACTGATGAAGATGATAATCGAGCAGAATGATAATGCAGTGGTTGGGGATGTATGTGAGGCAGAGAAGATGGGCGATGCAATAAGAAGGGACATAGTAATCAGGATATATTCTGGAGCATTCATCCCTGCTATAAGATCTGATTTTTGCAGTCTTGCAGAGGAGCTTGACGAGATTCTCGATGAGCTTGAGGATATTGCTATGCTGTTCCTGTCAATTAAATCTATACCTGACGAGTTGAGAGACGATTTCATAAGGGTGGCCGAAATTAACGCTCAAATGAGCTATGATCTTCTGAGAGCATTCAACGCACTTGAGGAGGGCGGATTGAGTGATATTTTACTAAAGATAAAGATTTCAGAGGAGGAAGTGGACAGCATAAAGGGGAGGGTATACCAGAAGCTCCCGCAGATGAGATTCGAGAATTTTGCAGAATGGTACTTCTTCATAAAATTCGTTGAAAAGTTACTAGACGTAAGCGACCGCATCGAGGATGCTGCTGATAGAATACAAATTTTGAATGTTAGCGTAAGATAAACTGAACTGTATCATCAACGATCTTCCTCCTGATCTTTCCTTTCTCCTCAAGATAATGTAGAAAGGCAAGAGTCTCACAGATTGCCATGAAGCGATTAAAGTCGTCGAGATCCCAGTAACTTCCGATACTCCAAGTTATTTTTGCTGCAACGTCTTCAAGCTTTGTGGGTTGAGATTCAACAGCCTCGTAAGTCTCCTTAGCCCTGTTGATGCAGTGATCAATCAGTTCATGAGCCCTTTTCTCCGGATTCCTTATAACCTTCTCGTGTGCAGGATAAACCGTATCAACTTCAAGTTTCAGTATTTTATGAAGTGATTCCAGATAATCTGACACACCCGTCGTGTAGTCCGGGTAAAAGCCTATGTTCGGAGTGGTGTTGCTCAGCATAAAATCTCCGGAAAAAAGGCAGTTCTCTGCGAGCATACTCACATGTCCAGAAGTATGACCGGGAGTTTCAACGACTTTCAGTCCTTTAACGTCTCTCACTTCAACGATTCTTGCCTTTGGTTTGAGATTCATGGCAGTAAGAACTTTCAGAGTTTCAACATATCTTTCACTCACTCCGAAGGAGCGAAAGAGTCTAGAATAACTCTTAATGAACTTTTCTGGATTCGAATAAATTTCCAGATAATTGACTTCCGAAGGGTGAAGCATTACATCTCTTTCCGAAAAGAAAATGATGCCAACATGGTCTATGTGATGGTGGGTCACTACACGATATTCAACGTCGTGTTCTTCAAGTCTGGCTGCATGCTCAACGCTGCAAAAACCTCCGTCAATCATCACCTCTGAATCTACCACGTAAACGTAAACATAATCTGGATTTTCAAAGGGCGTTTTCAATTTAATTTTTTCAATCTCCATCGTGCCGCAAGTGAAATGGGGGGAATAAAAAGGTAATTACT
>JAPDIY010000062.1 GCA_029259335.1 Archaeoglobi archaeon | reverse complement strand
TGTTAAGAGCAAATCTTATAGCAGAATCGTATGTACCGCCTAAGGAAGTGAGAGAATTAAGAGATCTCACAAGAACAAGAAAAGCTCTAATTGAGGACAGAAACAGATTGAAGAACAGAGTGCATGCCATCCTTTCCAGAAATGGGATAATAGACTACCCCAATCCCTTCACAAAGAAGGGCAGAGAGTATTTAGAGGACCTTGACCTGCCAGAAATAGACAGAGAGATTCTGAACTCTTACCTCTCAATTATAGACGGAATAAACGAGGAAATAAAGAAAATAGACAGGATAATCCAGGAGAAAGCCAAAGAGGATGACGATGCAATCCTTCTAACAACTATCCCCGGAATAAGCTACTACTCAGCTTTGCTAATCAAAGCAGAAATAGGAGACATCAATCGTTTTCCCAACAAATTCAAACTGATAAGCTACGCTGGACTATGTCCCTCAATAAAACAATCCGGAAATAAAGAAATCAGGAGACATATAACAAAGCAGGGCTCAAGAATGTTAAGATGGATCCTCATCCAATGTGCCAATGTAGCAATAAGGCATGATGAATACCTCCGCAATTTCTACCTAAGAATTAAGAGGAGGAGGGGACACAACATAGCTATTGTAGCTACAGCAAGAAAAATGCTGGTATGCATCTACTACATGCTAAAGAGGAAGGAGGTGTACAACCCAAGGTAAGCTTTATCAACTCTCAATGAGCAGTGTTTGCTGGCCTTGCTTTCTGGGGAATGGACTGGTTCAATGAGATATGGAACGCTCTTGTTTTTCACTTCACGAACTACGCTGCTGTGTGGATGGCGCCCGGAAAAACTGCTTACCTTATTCTAATAGGTCTGAACATCGAGATTTCAATGATGTTTGCAATAATGGGGATTGCTGCAACCAAAGTTTTACCAGAAGACAGGAATGCAAAGGTTTTTGGGCTGCCAAACAGGATATTCTACGCTGTTGCTCTATCGATGGCCTGCGTGGTTATTGAGGTTGTTCTGAGTGCAGCCGATGTGCTGATCTGGGAGTACTGGTGGTGGAATGCCAACATACCGTTCCTGATATTCCTCGTTGGCTACTTGCCGTTCTTCCTCGTTGCCTACTGGGTTTACGATATGGACTCAACGAGAAAACAGGCATCGACTGCGGGTGGAATTCTGGGATTCGATGCGCTGCTACTCATAATCTTCGCCGGTTTTCTTGGCTGGATTTAATATTTGAGTTTGCGCCGATAGCGGATACACAATGAAGAGGATAAAAGGTATGAAAGGCAGCTTGAATAGCATTAATATGCTGTGTTGGGTCTCTCCTTCTATTTTGGAATTTATGGTTTGTTTGAACGGTAAAAAATGTACAATTTAAAGCTGCAGAGCCTTGAGAAGCTCGGGAATGTTGTTCTCCTCCGCATACCTCCTAAGATCGGTATAGCCCTGCATCGCAGCATCAATTGCAGCTCTGAAAGCCTTTGCTCCAGCAGCCGGCCCCTCGGGATGGGCGTGGATTCCACCGCCAGCAGCAACCACCACATCCTTTCCGAGCGTATTCACGAGTTTAGGAACCATAACCGGCGCTATACCGCCTGAAGGCATCGGGAAACAGGGTTTTATATTGTAGAAAGGGTATCTGTGCTGCTTCGCCACCTCAATGTACTTCTCCTCCATCATTGGGGCTTTGCCATACGGAGCAGGATACACGACAATATCGGCTCCAGCCAGCCTCGGTAGTTTTCCAAGAATTAGCGTACTTCTCACGCCAGAGATTGGGGAGACGTAGTAGGCTCCTGCAACATCCATATGTGCCATTATCGGCACCTTAATGCTCTCGTCCTCGGCTAAAGCCCTCAGAATTGGGAAGCCAGTTGCGAGGTAGTTGACCAGTAAGCAGTTCGCTCCAAGCTCTATAGCTTTTTCAGCATTTTCAAGCACCTCTGGTAGATCAGCTGTGACATTTACAGCATACAGCGTCTTCTCCCCCTTTTCTTCGTTCGCCTTGTCTATGGCCTCCATGAACTTTGGCACCCTTTCCTCGATTCTGTTGAAATCCGGATTTGCAAGAAGCTCGTCATCTTTGATTATATCTACCCCTCCCCTCGCAACTTCGTATGCAAGCTTAGCCCCTAGATCAGGTGGTGAATAAACATCCGGTTTGATCATATTATTCAGCAGTGGTCTGTCCTTAACACCCAGAACATCCCTCACACCTTCAATCCCAAATTTCGGCCCCTTGAAACCTTTAACGAACTCCTCCGGAAATCTCAGGTCGAGCAGCTTCAGCTTGGGGGCCATTGAAATGTTGCCTACAACAGTCGAGAATAGCATAGAAAGTCTGCTGCCAATGTTCCTCCACGGAAAGGCTATCTGGACAATGTAGCTCCTCCACTCCACCTCCTGAGGAATCATTATCTCGTAGTCAGGTGTTTCGTAAACGCCAATTACCTTTGCCACATGCTTCCTTCTCACTTCTGGAGTCTCCCCCGGCACTGGCAGCCAAGTTCCCGTGCTCTGCTCCAAAGCCAGAACTTGCGTTATCTCGAAGGGGTTCATACCTTTAGGAAAGGACATGTAGTAGGTCGCAATGATATACTCGCTCGGATCTGCTCCTTCAGGAAGAGCTTCCGGATTTGCCTCTGGGTGCTCGAATTTCTGAAACCTAAGCTTTACACCAAGTTGCATTCAATCACCCCAGTTGAGGAAATACCTCTCTGTACTCAATCTCTCTTCTCCCGTTCTCGTCCTCCACTTCTACAATCAGTGGGATTCTCTCAACACCAATCGCTTGAAGGATTTTCTGGGCAAGTTGAAGGGCATCGACAGGATCTATGCATGCCTCAGGTGGTAGAACACCCTTGCCCTTAACTTTCCCCATACCCATCAGCATCGCTCCTATTGCTGCTGGAATCCCTGTACCTTCGCCCATCCCCATTCCTCTGGAAGCCAAAGAGAAGTAGTATCGCATCATCTTACCATCCTTCTTACCTCTCACAGCAACAGTTACGCAACCCATCGGCTCTGTAATACCAGCCTTCTTCAGCAACTCTTCTCTCTTGGATAGTATGAAGGCCACTGCAAATTCCAGTGGATCCACCTCCTGATCTTCAACTTTTATTGGGGCAGAGCGGGTCATACTGATTCTAACAAGGGTTTTGATGAGTTCAGCATATTCAGGAGGCAAAACCAGTCCGAGATTTGTCACCCTTTTCACGCCGCTGATATACTTGGGCAGAGTTATGGTTTCAGGATGTGGGTAGGCATAAACCCAGTATTTGCCGATCATGGGGAACTCAAATTCCTCCTCCAGCGCCTTACCGCTCTCGTCAAAGAGTCTTACACTCTTGAATTCTCCATCCAGAAATACAGGAATGTCCATCTCCATCGAATGGATGCGGTGCTTAACAACTGCTGCCCCCTCGGTTGGCTCACCTCCATGTGCATGATAGATGTCAATAGCCTCAGTTTCCTCAAATAGATGCTGTGCAGCATACTTTGCTAGCAGATTTGCCAGTCCCGGTGAACTGCCCATCCCTATAACCGCACTAATATCGGCTCTTCTGGCATCCTCATCCATTTTAAGCTGCTCAACAGTCGCATCGTAATCGTCGCATACATCCACGTAATTGACTCCAGCCTTAATTGCCGCTCTGAGCAACTTTGGCCCGTATTCGTAGAAGGGGCCAACGCAGTTCAGAACGACATCAGCATCCTTTATCAGATTTGCTACATTATCTATGTCTGATGCATCACACTTAAATGTAGCATCCTCATTTAGCTGGCACATTTCAGCAGCTCTTTTTGCCGCTTCAATATTTGCATCTCCAAGGCGAATTTCCGAGAAAATTCCAGATTTTGCTAGAATTAATGCAGCCGTAGTACCAACAGTTCCACACCCCAAAACAATACATTTCATAACAGACCCAATCAAACATGAGATATAAAGATTATGATTTGGATTTACTCTAACCTATCCGATTCAGGCTTAGTTAGGCAAAAATAACGAATTTCGCTTGCTCTGGAGTAGACCTAACTGTTCAGTTGACGAAGCAATATTATCAAAAAATAAAGCGGGCACTCCACTCGTCACTCTAAAGGCTCTCTTTGAGAGCTTTTTAGCTTTCCAGACAAACCACATGCCTTTCTTCCGTATCTCCACACGAAACAAAGGGGGTGGAGCATTCAGTTACGCAATTTCAAAAATGAAAGATCTACGTCGGTTATAACTCACCTAAAATGCAGGGACTATACTTAGCAGTCTAAATCAAGCAAAATAGGATTTATCCACTTCTCTACTGTATCGAGACAATTTAGTGGTATTTCTGATAGAATGATCTAACAGCTGATGTTTTTGAAGTTTCCACAGGAAATGGAGGGGTGGAGGGAAACGTTTTTGTAATTCAAGTGTATTACACATATGAAACTGGTCTCATTGAGGCTTGACGAAAAGACTGTGGAGAGAATAGACGATGTTGCGAGAAAAACGCTGATGTCTCGCTCAGAGGTAATAAGGAACTCAATAGCGATTTATCTTACATTGCTTGAGAACATAGGTTTTTATTTCAAGCCCTCGCTGCCGATAAGGAATATCGATGTTTATGAGGAGAGAAATGCTGTAAACGTTGATCTGGGAAATCTCACGTCTGTGACGGTTCTAAGCGTCTCATACGGTGGTGTTGGAGAACTTGAGCTTGATTTCAAAAGGGATTTGAGTTTTGTTGCAGAGGTGATGGCAAATCAGGCTGCGGTTGAAACTTTTTGCAGATTCGTTACTCCACTTCTTGTTACACTCTCGACAACATGTGAGTTCGACTATACGCATAAATTTTTTAGACAGTTCTCCAAAGCTGTTAGGGAAAAATTGAACGTTCGCGTTACCCTTTCAGGATATGAAGAGTTTTTTGAATCTAAACAGAGCGGATTCGTATGTACTGTGGTTGGGTTGAGAGACATGGCGGTAAGAAACTCCCCGAAAAGAGGTGATAAAATCTTCTTTTATGGTAAAGGAGTTAGCGGGGAAAGTTTAACCTCTGATGATCTTCTGGATGTGAAAAAGGTAATCGAGCTTTCAGATCTGGTCAGAGAGGGTAAAACGTCCTCGATTTTTCCTGTGAAGAGTGGTGGTTTGAGTGAGGTGGCAAATCTTGCAGCATCGCTTGCTGGAGGTAGGGCTTACCTTCTTGGGGATAGAAAAGGCTGTCCAGCAACCGCTGTTGTGTTAACTTCTGACAACGACCTTACAGAGTTCGGGTGCGAATATGTTGGGGAAATACTTTAAACCCCCATAAAGCCTGTAGTGTAGCAATGAGGATTCCGCTTTACATCGAGTTTCGGGGAAAGAGGGTGGCTATAGTTGGGGGAGGGGGAGTTGGAACTTTAAGGGCGAAGAAGTTCATCGAGGCTGGAGCCGAGGTTACTGTTTTCAGTCGCGAGTTTTCAGATGAACTTCTTGAACTTTTTAGGAATGGTAAAGTTGAGCTTGTTAAAAGCTCGATTGAGGAATTGGACTTTGATAAGCTCGCTTCTGATTTCAATTTAATTGTCATCGCAGTAGGAACCAAGGATTTCAATAATAAAGTGATTGAGGCTGCTGTTAAACACAAAGCAATGGTAAATCTGGCGAACGATGCAAAAATGACAGAGGTCGTGGTTCCATTTGAAGGGGGAAAGAGTGGAATAAGGTTTGCAGTAACGACTGAGGGTAAGAGCGGTGTTGTGGCGAGAAAAGTAAGAGACATGTTCCAGAGGGCACTTGATGAGGAAGAAGAGCTCATATACTTTTTGGATGCGATGGACTATCTTAAGAGCTACATGAAGTCCAAGGGAGTCCCGGTTAATTTGAGAATGAAGCTATACTCTATAGTTAGTACAGATGATAGATTCATTGAGCTTGTAAAGCGAGAAAGAGTTGATGAGGCGAGGAAACTTGCTGAGGAAATTGTTGAAGAGTACGTTTCAGGGAGGAAGAAAGCGGAAGGCGGGGGGATCGAGTTTTGAATCTTGACGTCGAACTTCTGATGGAACTTCAGTACAACCTTCCCTTGACAACCACACCACTTACAGATTTGGCGGAAAATCTTGGAAGAAATGAGGATGAAGTCATTGATGCTGTAAGAAAGTACTTGGCTGAGGGAGTTGTGAAGAGATACGGTCTGAATCTCAATTACAGGGCATTTTCCGGATATAGGAGGGCCGCACTTGTTGGGTTCAAGGCTGAGAATGTTGGGGATGTTGCTGGGAAAATAAACAGGTATGACGAGTTCAGGGTTAAGCACAATTTTTTGAGAGATGCTTATTACAACATCTGGTTTACCGTTAAGGGGAGGGATGTGGGGGAGATTGAAAACATAGTTGAGAAGCTCGCTGCTGAGTGTGGAGTTGAGGAGTACGTTGTTTTGCCGACAAAGAGAGTTTACAAGATGGATGTTAAGTATGATTTGAACAAGGGTATATCGTGGAGTAAGAGAGGTCTTGAGCCGGAGAAAATTCCGCTTGTAAAGGATCTGGGGTTTGACGAGCGATTTGTGAGATCTCTGCAATCCTTGGAAGTGGTTGAGAGGCCATTTTTGAGATTTGCCGAGTACTCGGAGGAGGAGGTTGTTGACATAATAGGAGAGCTTATGGAAAAGGGTGTTGGAAGAGATTTCAGTGGAGTGTTGAGGGAGAGAAAGGTTGGATTCAAGGAGAACGGGATGACCGTGCTTAAGCTGTCAGAAAAGCCTGAGAAGGTGGCTTTAAAACTTCTCGAAAGTTTTCCACATATAACACACCTAGTAGAGAGAGTCGTGAACGAGAAGTGGAACTATCCGATTTACTTCATGGTTCATGCTGTGAGCAAAGATCCGATTGAAAAAATAAGGCAGCAGGTTTTGCAGATTGAGGGTATCGAGGAGGCAAGGACTATTTACAGCAGAGCAAACCTGAGGGAGAAATGATAAAGTGCGCAAGGTGCGATAGAAGGGCAGTAATATTTCAGAGACATTCAAACAGACATCTGTGCAAGAGACACTTTATCGAGGATTTTGAAAGGAGAGTCAAGCTTGCTGTGAGGAAGTTCGATATGATCGAGAAAAATGACAGGATTGCCATTGCCTTAAGCGGAGGAAAGGATAGCGTTACACTTGCATATGTTCTGAAAAAGCTTTACGGGAAGAGGAGGGATGTTGAGTTCTTTGCGATAACAGTGGATGAGGGTATAGCCAATTACCGCCCACCCACAGTTGAGATAGCGAGAAAAATAACGAAAGAGTTGGATATACAGCATGTGGTAGTTTCGTTCAGGGAAAACTTTGGTATGACGCTTGATGAGATGGTGAAAAAAGGGGACAAGAAACCCTGCACATACTGTGGTGTTTTCAGGAAGTACCTGCTGAACAGGACTGCAAGGGAGATGAATGCCACCAAGCTTGCTACTGGCCACAATCTCGACGATGAGACGCAGACGATACTTTTGAATTTCCTGAATGCCGACATCGAGCGTTTGGCAAGACTCGTTCCGCAGAGAGTTCAGAAAGGGTTGGTGGTGAGAATTAAGCCCTTTAAGTACGTTTATGAAAAAGAGGTAGTGGTTTATGGGATACTCCACAATCTTCCGCTGGATTTCGATGAGTGCCCTTACAGCCACTTTCCCGTGAGGGCGGCAGTTAGGGATTTTCTGTATGATTTTGAGAACAAGTATCCGGGAAGGAAGTTCTCGGTCATGAGCAGCTTTGAGAAGCTCATTCCCTGTTTGAAAGAAATGTATCCACAAATTGAGCTTAACAGGTGTGAGAGGTGTGGAGAGCCAACTCCCCGCAAAGTCTGTCAGGCCTGTAAGCTCCTTGAGGAGCTTAGGAATCGGAGTGGATAGTTATATCTCATTTTTTGAGTTCAGAAAACTTTCTTCTCAAGTATGGTCTCGTTTTTAGCCGGTAGTACCATCTCCCGTGGAGGTTCTGGTACCACCATACAAACCGAAGCTGCAGTGGAAGTTTTGGAATCCAGAAACCGTCTGGAATGCTTTCACTGGGTGCAACTCTTCTAAAATTAACATCAGCAATAACGAATCCCTCACCATCTTCTCTGCTCATCTTCTCCAGAACTCTTCCATCACCATCAACAATCATTGTTTCGCCCAGATAGTAGGATTTAAACGGAAAACCCGGTAGTAGTGGCATTCCACCTTCGAACTCGCCAGCATGGGCTGCGTGAATGACAGGAACACCAAGCAATTTGGCAAATCTGATCGGCGCCTCCCTCATTATTTCAAGATTTACGTCGTGCAGCCTCCCCGGAAAACCCGGAAGGCTTTTCTCGGGCAGAGTCCACCATGCAGAGCCTCCGATAACAGCGTCAACTTTCCCAATCATCCGTCTTGCAGTTCTAGTGCGGATAAACTCCCAGCATAGGGCAACTCCCAATCTTCCGACAGGTGTGTTAAGAACACCATCATCATTTCCGCCAATGTAGTAGCAGTTCTCCCACATGGTAGGCTGGTCTTTATCGTGGAAGTACGCTGAACCGTCTGGAAATGCAAGAATGAATGTGTTGTACGCATCTCCGTTACGGTAGGCTATGAAAGATCCACCAACAATGCCTCCATACCTTGCCGCAAGATTTTGCAGAAGCTTTGCAGGCTCACCATCGATCGGTTGGGGGACATCAAGCAATTTAGGATTGAAGGCAACGGGGGAGGTGAAGAACTCTGGCAAGATTACCATTTCTGCCCCTTCTTTAAACGCTCTTCGAACCAATTTTTCAGCTGTATTCAGATTTCTCTCGACATTTCCAAGTTCAGCCATCATCTGCACGCTTGCGATTCTGATTACCACCACCTCTGTGCATTCGAGTTAGAATGGACGAGTTGTAGCGCATCACGTCAAAACACGCAGAGTTTATCACAAAATCTGCAAGTGTCCGTACAGGTCTGCAAGTTTGGTTCAGCATGGTGTTGCTTATAGACGAGTGGCTTCATATTTTTTACGATTGATGATTTTGGATGGGGCAGCAGAAATCTACAAAAGTTTCGATTTTTTGAATACTCGCTTTTTAAGCGCGATATTAAATTCTAGCCTCTTACTCATTCACGCACTCACACTTTGACCCTCCAGTGAAAAACTTGCCATCCTACTTCGCAGATCACGAACGATCTCCTTTGATCTCCTCCTGACTCTATTCATATTTCTTCTTTTTAAATTTTTGGCTGGTTGACGAGTTCAGCACTTAAATGTCCGATAAAAAACAACCATAACAAATTTGACCTCTAAAATATCAAACCAGCCTGAACTTTTTTACTGTATAATGGAAACCTAACAGACCGACTCTTGCCCTTAGAGCACTCTCGTTAGAGAAAGGAGCTGGTAGCTGTCGAAGATCACAGTTGGAATCGCAGCACAGATGAAAGCATCTCTCATCTTTATGTTTCTTGGATTCCTGACGGCAAAACTCCAGATCAAAAGGCTCCACACCATCACGGCGAGGTTCAGGAGGAGGACGGAGTATACATATTCGCGTAGAATCTGGCTCAGAATAATTTTTTGGTAGAATTTCTGGATTTGCAGCAAACTCATTCACACTCATTTTAGGCACGCTGATAGCATCCAGATAACCGATACTGAAAGGAACAGTTACAGCAGAACCAAGCAGCGAGGGCAGAAATCCGTAATCAGTGAACTCAAACGCCCTCCTGAACACTCCATTACCGTCAAAGAAAGCCGACAATCCATATGTAATTACTGCTACACCGGAAGCTTCACTAGCAATTTCACTTGCTTCTGTTTGGCGCAGTGCAATTTGGGGAGCGGCAGTTGGAATGGCTTTCGGCACATTTCCCGGTGTGGTTGCGGGGGCTGCTATTGGAATATGATTAACATTTTTTTTGTTAAATTAGTTTTATTATTTTTTATCAGGCAAGTGAAGGAAAATGTCCTCAAAATACGCCCCGCTGAAATTTGGGATGATAAAGGGTTCTCGCGGATCAACATGTCGGGATGGTTAAGTGAGCAAATCATTTTGGAGGTTCTCAAGAATAACAAATAAAAAATTGCTCTCTTTTTGTCAATCGTTATCTACCTAACAGGACTAGTTGCAGGCTACCACTCTTGTGGAACTTCTATCATAAAAAACAAGTTCTCGAGTTACATAACGTGGAAGACAGCCTGTTTTACAGTGAAATCGTAAAAAACAATCTCTACGTAGCAGCGTGTGAGGTGCTTGGAGGTTCCCTTATTTTATCCACAGCAAATTCACTGTTTTTTAGCGGATTTGCTTTAGGGCTGATACTAAAGACCGAATCTCAGCGGGAATTGGGCTTAGAAAGTCTCTACTTCTAATCCTACCCCACGCCATCCTCGAAATCCCCGCAATAATCATTGCTGGAGCTGCCGGTTTCAAAATTCCCTACGAAATCTTGCGTTATCTGCTGGGTAGAAAGGAGCAAATCTTAACTCAAGAAGACATCAAGGAGTATCTAACCCTCGCCTCAATCTCAATCATCTTAATCGTAATTGCAGCGTGGATAGAGGCGAACATAACGTTGAAAATTGCTAAAACAGTGCTAAGTTTAACAAAAAAGTATTTGAAAGTTTCCCTATTTTGAGATTCTTGTAGTTTCCTAAAATTATTTCCCACCATCAAACCACCTCCAGCAGTAACCCAGTACTCTTTCAGGTGGAAGCTTTCTCAAAAATGCTTGATAAGGAGTCTCTAATTCATCCAAATTAAGACTCATA
>JAPDIY010000052.1 GCA_029259335.1 Archaeoglobi archaeon | reverse complement strand
AAGAGGGCTTTGGAGGACGTTGAGTGGTTCTGGAGTGAGATGGCGAAGGAAGTCGGAATTGAGTGGTTTGAGGAGCCGAAGAAAGTCTTGGAGTGGGATCCGCCCTACGTGAAGTGGTTTGTCGGGGCGAAGTACAACATAGTGCATGATGCAGTTGACAAGCAGGCGAAGCTAAGGAAGAATAAGGTTGCCTACATCTGGGAAGGTGAAAATGGGGATGTGAGGAAGATAACCTATGGAGAGCTTTACAGAGAAGTGAACAAGCTCGCCAACGCCCTGAAGGAGCTTGGCGTTAAGAAAGGAGACAGAGTGGCCATATACTTACCCATGCTTCCTGAGCTGCCGATAGCGATGCTCGCATGCGCCAAGATAGGTGCAATCCATACTGACGTTTTCTCAGGCTTCAGTCCAATGGCTTTAAGAGACAGGATAAACGATGCTGAAGCAAAGGTTCTGATAACTGCTGACGGATTCTACCGCAGAGGGAGTATTGTCCATCTAAAAGAGGATGCTGACAAAGCTTTAGAGGGTGCTCCGAGCGTGGAGAGGGTTATTGTAGCAAAAAGAATTGGTCTTGATGTCCGGATGCAGGATGGCAGGGATTACTGGTGGAATGATGTTACAGCAGGGCAGCCGAAGGAGTGTGAGACAGAGGTCATGGACGCAAACGATACGCTGTTCATCCTCTACACATCCGGAACGACAGGAAAGCCGAAGGGTGTTATGCACGCCCACGGCGGGTATGCTGTTGGAGTTGCAGCAACGCTGAAATACGTAATGGATCTGAAGGAGGACGACGTTTACTGGTGCACCGCAGATATAGGCTGGATCACGGGGCACAGCTACATCGTTTATGCCCCGCTCATTCTCGGTGCAACCTCTGTCATCTACTGCGGTGCCCCTGATTATCCAAAACCTGACAGATGGTGGGAGATCATAGAGAAATACGGTGTTACGGTGTTCTACACTGCCCCAACTGCGATCAGGATGTTCATGCGTCTCGGTGAGGAATGGGTTGAGAAGCACGACTTGAGCAGCCTGAGATTGCTTGGTAGCGTTGGAGAGCCGATAAATCCGGAGGCCTGGTACTGGTATTACAAACACATCGGAAAGGAGCGCTGTCCGATCATGGACACTTGGTGGCAGACTGAGACGGGGCATTTCATAATAACTCCCCTCCCAACGACTCCCCTCAAACCGGGCTCCGCTACAAAGCCTTTTCCGGGTATTGAAGTAGATGTTTTCGATGACGACGGAAACTCACTTTACGGCAAGAACATTGGTGGATATCTAGTCATAAAGAAGCCTTGGCCGGGAATGCTCAGAGGTGTATGGAGAAATCCTGAGAGGTATTTCAAGACCTACTGGGAGAAGTTCAAAGATGTTTATCTGACAGGAGATGCAGCGAGAGTTGATGAGGATGGTTATTTCTGGGTACAGGGAAGACTGGACGACGTTCTGAATGTTGCTGGGCACAGGATAGGCAATGCTGAGGTCGAATCCGCTTTGGTCAGCCATCCAGCAGTAAGTGAAGCTGCTGTTGTTGGAAAGCCGCACGAGGTGAAGGGAGAGGCAATAATTGCGTTCGTAATCCTCAGAAAGGGCTATCAACCATCAGAGGAGCTGAAACAAGAATTGAGGGAGCATGTGGCTAAGAGCATCGGAAAGATAGCAAGGCCGGATGAGTTATACTTCGTCCCAGATCTGCCGAAAACGAGGAGCGGCAAGATCATGAGGAGACTCGTAAGGGCGAAGCTTACAAAAGAGAAGATAGGCGACACGTCAACTCTGATGAATCCGGAATCGCTCGTTCTGATTGAACAGGTTCTCGAGGGCAAGTAATTTTACAATTTTTTAAAATATTTTTCCAGCACTTTCTTCTGCCCCCTCCTCAGAATTTCGGAAAGTGTTGATGGTGCTATGCCAAAAAACTTAGCAAGCTCTTCCAGTTTCACCTTCTTCGGGAAGTCAAAATAGCCTTTTTCAAGAGCTATTTTCAGAATTTCCTCTTCTCTGTAGGTAATACTGTCCTTATCATTCGGCTTGCCCTTATAGATTATCTCAAAATCAACATTTTCGAGATTTCTGAGAAGGTTTGAAAAGGCAAAATCATCACAAACAATGCCCCAGATAAGCTCTTTTCCGTTAATATCTATGTTTGTAATCACACAGCCGGATTCAAGAATTGGCAGGGCAACAAGGCAGGTGTGCTCCTTGATCAGCACCTTTGCTTCCTTGGTGGAAAGGGTAATTCCTTCACAATAGGCCGGAAGGTTCGACATCACCTCTTCCACTTTCTCAGCCTTTACTCTCAGCAGTCCCTTGATATTACTGTCAATCTTTGCCAGTCCCTCAATCTTCACTATGGAATTTTTCATAATCTCGCTCAGAGTCCCAAGAGCACAGTTGTCGGGGAGTGTTGTTTTGATCTGAACTTCGAGCATTGAATCAACTACGCGGCTTGGAATTAAAGTTTTCCTGATTGTAGGCCGGATAGTATCATTGGATAAAGAGGATATTAGGCATCGTTTGGTCAGCCTTTCTGCCTTCAAGTATTACCTTCACGATCCCATCTCCAGAATCCTTCCATTTTCCTGCAAATTCAAGTAGGTCTTTCTTCTTTTTAGTCAGCCTGATCATGACGTCACTGAAGCTTTCTCCTTTTCTTTTCTCCTCCTTCAACCTCTCATAAGCTTCAAGGGTGATTGTGATAGTTTTGGTTGGTATAAGTTTATGTTTACGTTTGTAAAGTAATCAAACAATTTTTTTGGAATTTTCGTCATTCAAACCTTTGATCCTTTCTAAAACTTCATTCTTTGGCAAAATTCTCAACGAAAAAGAGGGCTATCCGCTTCTTCGTTCTGATTATGAGTTCGATCTAGAATTTGGGTTTACCAATCTCGACGGAGGCAAGCATGCTGCCAGTAACCCAAACAAAAGCGGACCCGGCGGGATTTGAACCCGCGACCTTGGGCTTAGGAGGCCCACGCCCTGTCCTGCTAGGCTACGGGTCCTTGGTTTAAATTGACTGGTGGTATTATAAATCTTGCTCTAAAAGGCTCCAGCGAGGAAACCGACAAGCCCAAAGACCATCGCAATCAAAGTCAATTTCCTGTATTTGGAAATCAGCTCTTTCTCATGCTTCCTAACAACCATGATGGCAACATAAACCAGCATGATGTCCGTAACCAGAACTGGAAATGCATATTTTAAGTCCATGAAGTACTCTCCAAGTACCAGAAGAGGAAGAGGGCTGATTATTACAGCCACAATGTATAGGAAAGCTGATGTCAACGCAGCAACTCTCACACCCATTACCCTCGCAACACTCCTCACATTTCTCAGTGCATCGCCCTCAACATCCTCAATGCCCTTCATGATCTCTCTACCCAGCCCTGAAAGGAAGGCCATTGACGATAGCAGAGAAACACTCTCCGTTATTGTGTTACTGGCAACTATGCTGCCAAAAAGAAATGGTACAGCCATTGTGAACGCAATGTAGACATTACCAGCAAATCCATACTCCTTGAGCTTTATGTTGTAAAAGTATCCGATAACAGTCACGATCACGGCAAAGAGAAGGGCGAGAGGAGAAATCAGTCCCGCTGAAGCAAATCCAAGCGGCATCATCAGCAGACCTGATTTCAGTGCAGTGTCTCTACTCAGATCTCCTCTGACCAGGGGGCGGTCAAGCCTGTTGTTCGCTACGTCCACTTCATAGTCCGAGTAGTCATTGAGAGCGAAGGCGGAGGCTTGGAGAAAAACTGCGGTTAAATAACCAAATATTATCTTCGATAAATCAGTGAAATGCGGGTCAGAAACATAGATACCTATGATCACTCCAAAACCGTACATCAAACCGTGTTCCAACCTGAAAAGCTCCCAGAGAGCTTTAAGGAACCGTTTCGAGGTAGACATCTATACCCTTCTCGTATATCACATTTCCAACGATTATCGTGTCAGCATATTTGAGCATTTCAACAGCCTTCTCCCTGCTATCTATCCCTCCTCCGTAGAACAGCCTCGCTTTCGAAAGAACTTTCTTCACCTCTGCAACAACCTCTGGATCACCATATCTCCCGCTGTACTCAATGTAGATCACCGGCAATTTCATCATCCTTTCCCCAACAACCGCATAGCTCGCTGCAAGCTCCTTGCTGATGTCACACCTCGCATTTGTAACCCTCCCAACAGCAGATTCGGCATTGAGGACTATGTATCCCTCAAAAACGACATATTCAGACTCCAGCATTTTAAAAAATCGCTCAATGCTCTGATAATGTATTTTTATCCATTCAGCATGCTTTCCTGTAATCCATTCTCCATTTGAGGAGTTCAGGACGGTGGGGATGAAAAGGTGGTCTACCTCGTAAACAACGTTCGACGGATCGGATGGTTCGACCACAACTGGGAGGCCATAGTCCGCTATTTTTTCAATCAGCGCCTTTGCTTTATCGTACGTCACATTCTGGGTTCCTGAGACCATAACGGCATCAGTCCCGCTTTCCGCCACCGCCTTTATGGTCTTCTCACTGTTTTCTCTATCAGGATCGAGTTTTGTGATATGTCTCCACTTTTTCCAGCCCATTGAACATTCACTCCTCGTTTAAATAATAAATTTTTGGGTTTAGAACCTGAGTCTTGGGTCTTTTTTCGCAGCCTCTCTGACACAGAAAAACTCTTTCCCTATTTTACGCAGGTATGGACACTTCTTGCCAGTATAGCCGACTATGCATAGCTCGCAATCCTCTTTATAAACTCTTTTGAATCCGAGTTTCTCGGCCATTATTCTTATATCCATTAGATAATTATCACGCCTTCACCTTAAAACTCTTGCGAGGAATTCTTCAATCTTATCTCTTGGGGGAAAATTTCTCGCACCCATCCTTTCGACATTGTATGCTCCACAGAAATTTCCGAGCTTAAGGCATACTTCAATGGTGTATTTCATCATAAACCCATAAATAAAACCTGCAGCAAAAGCATCTCCGGCCCCTGTGGTATCAACAACCTTGGCTCTGAACGCTTCAGCCTGAAAACTGCCTTCTTTTGTGTAGCAAACGCTCCCAAGCTTACCTTGAGTCACAATAAGATAATCAACGTACTTCAATACATCGGAGACATCTACCTTGAGCGTCGAAAATTCATCGGATGAAAGTATGACCATATCTGTATACTCAAGAAGTGAAGCCAGTTTTTCAAAGCCTAAGTTTACGTAAGGATGTCCGGGGTTAAGAATTACAAATCCCTCAAAATTCTTAGCAGCATCCTTCTGCAATTCAAAGCTCTCTTCTGATGGAAATGGGTCGAGGTAAAGATACTTCCCCACTTCGACTTCAACGTAGGGTTTCCCTGCTGCATTCGGTTCAACAAAGAAAGTTCTCTCTCCTTCAGAGTCAACAAAAACGTGTACTTTGCCAGTCTTTTCGTCCGTGATCTCTGCAACAACTTTCGCTTTGGTGTTCTCAACAAAGTAATTAGAGTCTTCATCTCTACCCAACGTTGTGTATAGGGTGGATTTTACCCCAAGAGTAGCAATGTTGTGAGCCACATTTGCTCCTGCCCCACCGGGAGATTTGCCTGTTGCTTTGATCACAGAATGTCCGCCTTTGGGAGGATAGCGATCAATTAGGTAGATGTAATCAACGAGTGCTGGAGCGTAAGCGGAGAACATGATCTAATTTCGCCACTACTTAATTAAGCCTTCTTATTTCATATTTTTTAAACCTTTTATCATAATAGAAACCGAAACTCTTAAATATTATAATGTCGGACAATTGATACCCAATTGAGGTACATTGGCGGACAGATGGGGGCTCATGTTACCCACCATGTCCGCCAATAAAGGGCATCACTTCCGGTGGAAAAATGCCTCCGACGAGAAAAATCAGCATAAGACTGACCGAGAAATACTATCACAAGCTTGAACTCCTCGTTGAATCTGGGGAGTTCACTTCAGTTAGTGAGGCGATCAGGGAGGCGGTAAAGCTTCTGCTGGACAAGTATAAGGAGCAGCTTGAGAAAATTGCCGAACTGGATAGTTTCAGATAGGAGGTTGTGTAAAATGAAGAGTATTGTTAGTAAGGCCCAGATGTTTTTGGAGCAGGAAAGGTTGAGTAGAGGGAACGACGACATAAAAGATTTCGAAACTCCGAAAATAGTGGTCGTCGGATGTGGTGGTAGCGGAAATAATACAGTGAACAGGCTGTCAAAAATGGAAATTGAGAGTGCGATGACAATAGCAATAAACACCGACAAGCAGCAGTTGCTCAGAACGAAAGCGGATAAGAGAGTTTTAATAGGGAGAAGCATAACGCGCGGTCTCGGTGCTGGTGGATATCCTGAAATAGGGAGAAAAGCTGCGGAGCTTGCGAGAAACGTACTTGAAGAGCTGTTATGTGACTCTGACATGGTTTTCGTCTGTGCAGGTATGGGTGGTGGAACCGGCACTGGCTCTGCACCTGTTGTTGCGGATGTGGCCAAAAAGCAGGGTGCAATCGTTATCGGCTTCGCCCAGATGCCCTTTAAGGTTGAGAGGGCGAGGATTCAGAAGGCACTTGACGGGCTCGAGGAGTTAAAAGAAGTCTGCGATACTGTTGTGGTTCTGGACAACAATAAACTGCTTGAATACTATCCCAACCTGCCGATTGATGCTGCCTTCAGCGTAATGGATCAGCTCATTGCTGAAACGATAAAGGGGATTTCGGATACGATAACCACTCCATCTCTCGTGAATATTGACTTTGCAGACGTGAAGGCGATAATGGGACAGGGTGGAGTTGCCGTTATGCTCGTTGGCGAGGCGAAGGCGCAGGACAAGGCGAATGCAGTTGTGAGAGACTGTCTCTCCCATCCGCTGCTCGATGTTGACTACAGGGGTGCTACCGGCGCCCTTGTGCATGTATCTGGCGGGCACGATTTAACGCTCAAGGAGGCTGAGGAGATCATAAGAAATCTCACATTTGAAATTGACGACAATGCCAACGTTATCTGGGGTGCGAGAATTGACAAGGAGTTTGAGGGCTTCGTCAGGGTTGTCTCCATTATGACCGGAATAAAGGATAAAGAGTTCGTGGGTTCGCTGAACTACGAGCATATACCTCAGAAGAGAAAGATAAAAGACTACAAGAATATTAAGGAGAGAGCTTTTTCCAAGCCCAAAGTCAGAGAGAGCGTTAAGTCGAGCAAACTCCCCATACCCGTCATAGACAGGCTTTAAATATCACCACCTCCCTATTTTTTATATGATCGTTGAACTGTCAGTAGTTCCCATAGGTGTTGGAGAGTCGCTTAGCGGTTATGTGGCAAAAGCCGTGGAGGTTTTGAAAAGAGCCGGAGTGAAGTACGAACTGAACCCGATGGGAACATCTTTTGAAGTTGAAAGCTTTCAGAAGCTTGCTGAGATTCTTGAGCAAGTTGACATGGCTTTATTTCAGGAAGGGTCGCCGAGAAACTACTATGTGATAAAGATTGACCACAGAGCAAAGGGGGGCAGAATGGAGGACAAGGTGAGATCTGTATTGGAGAAGGCGAAGTGATTTTAATAGCCAGACACGACTTTTTACGTGATCGTCAAGGTTGGGGGAAGTGTTGCAGACAGACTGGGTATGATTTTTCAGGCTCTCAACATTGCTAGGAGAGCGTATATTATCCCCGGTGGCTGGATTTTCGCCGATACTGTCCGAAAAGTTGATCTTGAAAGAAATTTATCGCCCACGACCTCTCACTGGATGGCCATTGCTGCGATGAACATGTACGGTTTTTTGATTGCAGAGGTGGCAAAGCGGTATGGTTTCACAGCTCTGGAGCCTGAAAAATTTGAGGACTTTGATGAATGTGATAAAGCTGTAGTCCTGCCGTACACTTTGCTCAGGAAATACGATGAACTGCAGCATTCCTGGGACATCACTTCTGACAGCATTGCTGTCTGGTTCGCCCACAAACTGGGCTTTAATGAAGTTGTTAAGGTAACCGCTGCTGGTGGTATCAGGACAAGTAGCGGAGATACAGTACCCAGAATTAGGGCAACCAAGGTGAAGAGCAATGTGATTGACCTCTATACTCCTTTGTTGCTTTTAAAGTATGGAATAAACATGTTTATATGCTCTCCTGAAGAGCTAAAAAATTATATATTGAGAGGAAGAGCGAAAGGCACGCTGATAGAAGGGAGGTGATTTCAGTGGACATAACAAGATGTGTTAGCTGCGGAGCAGTCCTTGTAGGTGCTAACTACGTCGCATTTCCATGTCCTGAATGCGGTGAGATGATTTACCGCTGTAAGAAATGTAGAAAGCTCTCAAATCCTTACGTTTGCGAGAACTGCGGGTTTGAGGGGCCATAGAGGTGATACGATGGGAAATGTAATGATGAAAATCCGTGTAATGCCGAGTGATGTTGATATTAACCTTGAAGAGATTCTTGAGAAAGTGAAGAACATACAGATCGAGGGACTGGAGTTGAGAGATCACACCATTCAGCCCATAGCCTTTGGTCTCAAAGCTCTCGTCCTGCTTGCAGTGATGCCCGACGCTGAAGGCATCGGAGACAGATACATTGAGGAGATAAGCAAGATAGACGGTGTCGAGAGCGTCGAAATTGAAGATATGGAGTTGCTATGAAACCAATCAGGATTGTGGCACCTCCGCTTGCAGCGAACTGTTACTTACTACTGGATGAGAAGAATGCTATAATTGATGTTGGTGGGGACATCCAGTTCATTCTCAATGCCATTTCGCGGTACATCAGCCCCAAAGAACTTGACTATGTAATCCTGACACATTCTCACTATGATCACGCTGCTGCGGCGGGACATTTTAAAGGGATGGCGAAGATAGCAATCCATGAGGATGAGTATGCACTGCTTAAAGCTCAGGGCTTCACATCCTTTATGTTCGGTGTGAGCTTTAAGCCCTTCGAGCCGGACATAATGCTTAAGGGTGGAGAGGTTATAGACCTTGGAGAGATAAAGCTTGAGGTTATCCACACCCCTGGCCACTCTCCGGGCAGCATTTGCTTATATGAGAGGGAGAAGAAATGGCTTTTCAGTGGTGACACTGTTTTTGCTCACGGCAGCTTCGGGAGGGTTGATCTGCCCGGCGGGAGTGCGAGGGAACTGATAAAATCTCTCGAAATGCTTTCAAAGCTCGACGTAGAGAACCTTTACCCGGGGCACGAGGATGTGGTTGAAGGGAATGCGAAGAGGCACATCGCCAACTCTCTGAGAATAGCGAAGATGTTTCTGTGAAGCACATTTTTGGAATTATTGTCTTGAGCAAAACTATTTATACCAAAAATAACAGACCAGCTGCATGGGCAGAAAGCGAATCTACGAAGTCGTGCAACATATGCCAGCAGAAGAGCTCGATAAAAGGATCAAAAAGCTCGAAAAAGATACAAGAGTTCTTAAAAGACTGTACTTCATAAGACACCTTTACAGAGGAATGAGCGTTGAAGAAGCTGCCGACCTAGTAGGAGTTACCAAAGCTACGGGCTATGCATGGCTCAAGAGATGGAATTCCAAAGGTTATGAAGGCTTAATTCCGGAGTTTGGTGGAGGAAGACCTTCTAGACTTACAAAGGATCAGAAGGAAGAACTCAGAGAAATGCTCAAGAAAAAGAATTCGTGGACAACGAAAGAAGTTCAGGAACTCATCGAAGAGGAGTTTGGAGTTAGCTATTCTTCGTGGCAGGTCAGGAGAATTCTAAAATCTTTCGGAATGAGATACAGCCAAACCCTACCAAAAGGATTACAGAAGGCCTGAAAATGCTGAAGAGACTTTAAAACGCACGTCACTTCGTGACGGCGCGCCGTGCTACGCACGTGCGAAACTTGGATGAGGCTGAAATTCGTCAATCGGATGTAATAGGATTTATCGGAGATGGCGGTTGAAGCAAACGCAAATACAGCAAGACTCTGGAGTTTTGGGAAGCCTGTTAGAAGAGTTGCCACGTACGTTAAAGCTAAGGTTTCAGGATTCTACAGCCTGAACGGAGAGAGCGTAATAGAGTTTCCAGAGAGAAACAGAGCTGAACATAGCATTTCTCAGAAAGATAAGAGAGGCAAATCCTGAGAAAAGGATCGTGGTAATTTTGGATAATTTCAGGACGCATCACGCTAAGAAGGTGAGGGAAGAGGCTGAGAAGCTGAACATTTCGCTGGTCTACCTCCCTCCTTACTCTCCCGACCTGAATCCGATAGAATTAGTTTGGAAGAGCGTTAAAAGGTTCGTTTCCGAAAAATCTCCGTTGAATATAGAGGAGTTAGAGGAAGCGATTGCTAAAGCTTTCAAAAAGCTGACAGAGTCAATATCCTTTGCAAAAAGCTGGATTGAGAAGTTCGTGGGTGGTAAGTTTAAGATATTATGAAACTTAACTATAAAATTAACTTTTCATCATCCAAAACGCTTAAATAACGAATATATCATTATTTAACATTACTTTAGGAGGTGGTAAAATCGTACGAAATAGAATTTATTGGAGGAAGAGACGTTGCAAATATACTGAAGGAAGTCTTGAAAACGGATAGCAGGGTTGAAGAGTTCGAAGAAGTTGCAGAGGGCTTTAGGTTCAAGCTATGCGGAGCAAGAAAGAAGCTAGTCATAGTCTGCAGAGGGAATGCAAAAGAATACGGCTGCAAGACTATTGTTAACTCAAAAAAAACTGCCAGATAACGGAAAGATTGCGATAAATGCGGATAAGATTGCACGATCGTGTGGGAGTACACCGGAAGTTGCTATGCTTGGCGCGCTTGCAAAGCTTGGAATTGTTGATATCAAAAAA
>JAPDIY010000057.1 GCA_029259335.1 Archaeoglobi archaeon | reverse complement strand
TTACATCTGTGAGTGATGAGAACAAACTTCGACCCTCTTGTTGAGCTTAGAAGTGATACAGCAGAGATGATTACCAGCAGTATAGGGGAATGGGCCGAGAAGGAAGTAATGCCTTACAGACATGAGATTGACGACAACTTTGAGATCGCTGAGAAAGCGATGAAAAAGCTTTTTGTTGATCTTGGAATGCAGAAACTAATCGTTCCCGAGTCGGTTGGAGGAGCAGGCGTTGGTTTTGATGAACTGCCACCGATCCTTTACCATAGTTTTTCGGAGATCGGTAAGGCTGATGTCGGGATAGGGTTCGTTCTTTCAGCAGCCATAGCATCCTCCACTTCGGCGATTGGTAGTGAAGCCTTTGATTTTGTCGCTGATAAGCTTTCCAAGGATTTTTGCCGAATCTCAGTTGTACCGCCGCAATTCGGAAGAGATGATTTCAAGGGATTCGAGCTTGCTAGAGCTGTTGAGAAGGGAGACAGGATCAAGATCAGAGGTTACGGAAGACCCCTCAATTCAGGTTTCGATGCAGATGTCTTTGTTGTATTTTGCAACTACGACGGAATATCTCTCGCTTTTCTCGACGGGAAAGAAGTGGAGAGAGGAGAGATGGTAAAAACTGCTGGACTGATGGCAAGCAGAAACTGCGATGTGAAGATTAATGCTGAAGTTGAAAGGAGCAGGGTTGTAACTGGCAATGCGTGGATGAGGTTGGAGGCATACCTCAATCTCTGCCTCTCGTCACTCTGTGTTGGCTCCGCAATGGATTCCTGCAGAATTGTAAAAGACTGGGCGGAAAAAAGGGTTATCCGGGGAAAGCCACTGAAGGATAACACAGTTGATGCAGCAGTTCTCGGTGAGGTGGCGAGAGAGGCTGTTGAGGCGAACATGGCTGCTCAGTTTCTGGCGAAGATTATGCTTGAGGACAGAAGCGAGGAGGAGGTTTTTACTCTCTCTGCAATTACCGCTTTGAAGTGCTCAAGAGCCGCTTTTAATGCTGCTGACAGGGCCATGGAACTCATGGCATCTCAGGGCTATGCAAGAGAGGGGTTGCTGGAGAAGCAATGGAGGGATGCGAAGAGCATTGCAGCACTGCTGAATCAGCAACACTCTTTGCTTGAGTTGTCTGAGAAGTTTTTCGGCAGTGAACTCTGGCAGGGGTGATATTTTTGGAGTTCGCAAGAATTCGTGAGTTTGAGTCTCCTCTTGAGAGATATCTGGCTGAGATGATAAGGGAGTGGGGAGAGAAGTACGTTCTGCCCTACAGAAGGGAATTTGACGAGGATTGGAAGGAGCACAGGATGATAGAACCAGCTCTTGAGAAGCTGATGGTTGACTACGGGCTTCAGATTGCAATTTTTCCTGAAGAGTTCGGTGGTTGGGGATTCGGCAGTTCTGACTACTTTGGCTCGATAACAGCGAGACTGATGGAGGAAATCGGCAGATATGATACGGGCATAGCGGTTTCCGTTGGGGTGACCTTCTGGCCCCTTTTCATGATAACTGTAAAGCCTCACGTGAACTATGAGTTGTGCGCTGAGCTCTCTCCGCTATTTGCGAGAAAGAAGCTAACAATGGCTGCAAATGCCATGACAGAACCTCAAGGCGGGTCGGACATCGAGAATCTGGATGAGCTGAAAGGCAAGACGATCAGAACAACTGCAAAGCTCGACGGTGATGAGTGGGTTATTAGCGGGCACAAGCTCTGGCCGACTAACAGCGGTGGCATGGCGGATTTGTTTGGCGTTGTGTGCACAACAAAGCCCGGAGAAGCTGATGAGAGGTATTTTGCCTACATATATGTCCCCGCCACTTTACCGGGAGTCAAGCAGGGAGAACCGTATCGCAAGGCAGGAATGGCAGCGGATAAGAACTCAGACATATGGTTTGACAACGTCAGAGTGCCGAAGCATTACAGAGCGTGGGGAGAGGGGCTGGATGCCAAGTACTTCAGGGAGATAATCACTACAGGTTGTCTCGGGAGCGCTGCGATGGCTCTGGGTGCGATGGAAAACATATATGAAATTCTGTACGAGAAGTGCGGTGAGCTGAGATACCGAGGGAAGCCTTTAAGGGAGAATACCGCTGTTGCAGCAGTTCTGGCGGATATAGCAGCTGAGATTGAAGTAAGCAGGGCAGCAGTTTACACCTACGCAAGGATGCTCGACCGCCCGGATATCTATGGTGAGAGGTATTCTGCCGAAATGGTTGCGAGAGGTAGGGCTTTGAAGCTGAAGGTTTGCGATGTCTGCTGTGACGTGGCGAGAAAAGCCGTGGATCTGCTTTCTCATTACGGAATAGACAGAAACTTCGACGTAGAGAAGCACTGGAGGGATGTCAAAATGATACAGCTCTGGATGGGAGGAAGGCAGCTCTGCCAGATGGATGTTGCGAGGCATTTTTATGATTGTAAGCAGCTTTGAGGTGGTTTTATGGGCGATATGAGTTTTGGAATTTTGAAGATTCTCTCTGGCTCTCCATTCTACAAGGATTTTCTGAGAAAGACAGCTAACGAGTTTTTTGATCCGTCTGTAGTTGAGAAGGAGGTCAGAGAGGTGCTGGACAGAGATATCGAGTTTACGGCAACGCTTTTCAGCCTAGTCCCCAGGACTGCTAATACATTTTTCGGGGCAATGCGCGGATTTAACGCCTATTCGAGCAAGTTCACGAGCGATGCTCTTGTTGGAATACTCAAGGGCGTTGCGGGGGATTTTGATGCGAAGTATGCCGCAGAAACCCTGAATGAGTTCTTTGATGGGCTTGAGGAGTTGAGAAAAGATTATCCAAAGCTTTTTGCCGAAATCACAGGACAGAAAATCGGAGAGTTTCTGGATGCGCTGGATTTCGGGAAGCTGAGGAAATTTGTTGAGGGTACTGCTTACTGCTCCCGCGGGACTTTTGAGATAGTGAATGAAAAGGTTATTGGCAATCCTGTGAAGCTTGCGAATGTCATTGCTGCAATACCAGCAGTTGCAAATGCAGGCATTGCTATTGCGAACGATGCACTTCAGCGATCTGAGATGCCCGCTGAGCTTCTTGCAAGCGCCACCTTCAACACGCTGGAAAGTCTGAATGTGGAGGAACTGGCCAAGCTGGTCGAAAATCTCGCCAAATTTGTGAACAGGCTGCATGAAGGTAACTACATACTCGGAAGGGGAGAGACAAAGTTCAAGGAAGTGGCTGAGAGCGTAATAGAGAGGTTTCTGAACAGCACTGACGTTGAGGAGCTTAAGAAGGCAATTCTGGCAGTTCTTGATGATGTCAGAGACTTGAGCGAGGCTTTCAATAACGCACTCTGGAGAAATCCTCTGACCGTGATGTCTCTTTCCTCTCTCATTCCAGTGGCTGTGAACGTACTCATTGAAATTCTGGGCAGGATGATTTCAAAATTCGGGGAATTGCCGAGCGAGCTAACAGCCCAGATCGTAGCGTCTCTGGTTAAGGAAATCGATACCAAGAAACTCGGTGATGTTCTCACAGTCGCTGCGAAAACATTCAATGAGATAGCCAAGAGTGACCCTGAGATTGTTTCAGGGGTTATTAACGCTGCAATCGCATCTGCGGACAGTAAGGAGATTGAAAAGCTACTCAACAACCTCGTTAAGTCATTCGTTGATGTTCTGATCTCCAATCCAGAGATGCTCACGGCCGTTGCAACTCCACTTGTCCAGTCCCTCGCTGGTATTGTGAAGGTGAACAAGGGAGGTGGAGAATGAGTCTTTCAAAGATTCACGAGATTGCGGCCACTCTTGAAAATGAATACGTCAGAAAATGGAAATCGGAAGGTAATGCTGTTGTCGGGCATGCGTGCATAGCAATGCCGAAAGAGATGGCTGAGGCTGGGAAAATACTGCCCTTCAGGCTGAGAGGTGCGGGAAATGCTGATACTTCCACAGCGGACTCCTACCTCTCCAGATACAACTGCAGCCTATGCCGAAGTTGCCTCGAACTCGTCCTTAACGGGAGCTACGATTTCCTTGACGGATTTGTGAGGGTAAGGGGATGTGACCACTGGATGGGAACCTTCGACGAAATTGCTCATGCGCGAAAGCCTGAGTTCGTGCACTACCTCAAGGTTCCTCATCTCGTTAATGAAGATACATTGGAGTTCTTTGCTGGTGAGATAAAGAGACTGAAGGAGGCTTTTGAAGGCAGATTTGGCGTAGAGATCTCTGAAGACGAAATAGTGAGATATGCGAGGATACAGGATAAGATAAACGAGAAAATGAGGGAATTTTACAAACTCAGGTTCAGGAAGCCGAACTTCTACGGAAGCGATGCCATAGCCGTAATGGTTGCTAGGGAATCTTTGCCCTCTGATATCTTCTTCCCGCTACTCGATTCAGCAATGGCCGAGAAGAGGAAGATTGATTATCGCGCCAAAGTTCTGCTTGCCGGAAGCCCCCTCGATGAAATCGAACTTGTGAGGAAGATAGAGGAGATGGGAGCTCTGATCGTGGCTGAGACAACCTGCTTTGGCGGTGGGGCTTTCTGGAATATGGTGGAATACGATGGGAGCGATGTTTATGAGTTTCTTGCGAGGAAGTATCTCGAAAATCTGAAAATCTGTGCGAGGATGTTTGGAGAATATGCTTACAGAAAGAACTTCATTAAAAGCATGGCTGAAGAGGCTGAGGTTGATGGCGTCATTCTGCAGCATAACAAGTTCTGTGACCTGTTTGGAATTGAAAATGCGAAGCTGAGAATGGATCTGGAGAAGGAAGGGATTCCAACGCTTGTTCTTGAGAAGGAATATGCTTCGACAGCGGACATTGGCAGGATAAAGACGAGAGTTCAGGCATTTATTGAAAGGATGGGGAGGTGACGCAGAATGTCTGCACTGCCGGGTTTAGTAAAAAGAAGTTACGAGATGCTTAAAGCCATTGAAGGAATCGAAAACTACACTTGGGAAGAAGTTGAGGGACTCTACAGTATAGTCGGAAAGGACTTGGGGCAGAGCGCAAAGGCCTTGCTTGATGAAAGGCATGATGGTGCTGGATTGCACTTCATGAAGGTTATTGCAAAGCATATTAGAGAAGCTGTTGAAGCTAAGGATGAGGGTAAGAAGGTAATACTGATCCCCTTCAACTTTCCACCTGAGCTAATCCATGCATTTGAGAATGCCGTGCCTCTGACAACAGAAGTTATGAGCACGATCGGCGTAGTATCCCTCGAAGGTCAGGGAGAACCCTACTGGGACTACGCCATGTCCTTAGGCATTCCCGATTATGTTTGCTCCGCCAACACAATTGAGCTTGGCTCAGCCCTGATGTCAGTCGAAGCTCTTGAATTCACGCCGGATGCTATTATTTCAGGAGCTCCGGGTTCGTGTGATGTCAACTCGAAAATACACGAGTTCGTTGCAGAGTATCTCGGCATCCCTGAGCTGACAATCGACAAGACTGGCGGCGGTAAAACCGATTACCAACTCTACCGAAAGCTCTTCCTGAGAATGGTTAATGAGCTTGAAAAATTTGTCGGAGAGGAAATCGATGAGGATAGAATAATCAGCGTGACGGAGAGGGCCAATGAATGCACCGAACTTTACTGGGAACTACACGAGCTTAAAAAACACTCTCCCTGCCCCGTACCAAACATGTTCACTCTCTTTACATATGGAACTCGTTTCACAATGTGGGGCCGGGATGAGGCTGTTTCAATGCTTGAAAAGCTTGTTGATGTGGCTGAGAAAAGGCTAAGAAGGGGAGAGTATCCTGCTGAGAGGGAGATAGCAAGGAGTGTTTGGGTTTACACTGGATACTACATAGATCTCTATGACCTCTGGATATGGATGGAGAACAACGGGATAAGCTATCTGACCGATGGTTTGAACTCCTTCTTTCCGAATCAGTTCGAGATTGAAACAAAGGAAGATGCCCTTGAGAGCATCGTTTCATCGGCTTGGAACTACCCGATGACGAGGCAGATGGGTGCTGATAATATGGGGATACAGTGGTTTGAGGATCTGACATATCTTGCAAAGGATTTGAATGCTAACTGTGCAATTTACTGCGGGCACCACTCATGCAAGCAGACGCAGAGTGTTTTCAGAATTTTCAGGGATGAGGCTAACAAAATTGGAATTCCAGTCCTCCGTCTCGACGGAGATGCTTGGAACCGCAGAATCACTCCTGTAAGCGTACTACAGGAGATGATTCTTGACTTTGTTCAGAATGTTGTTGCGAAGAAGCGGAGGAGAAGGAGGAGATAGGAGAAGGGGGTGATTTTTTGCTTTTTGGTGGAACAGATGTTGGATCCCTCACCGCTCAGGCTGTTGTGCTTGAAGATGGTAAAATAGCAGGATATAGGAACATCAGGGTGCTGCCAAATCCGGTTGAATCGGCAAAGAGGGTTATGGGTGAGCTTCTTGAGGAGCTTGGGTTGAGGCAGGATGAGGTGGTAATATTCTCCACTGGTTACGGCAGAGAGAAGCTTGTTGAAGTTGGCTTTGCAAGAGAGCATGTGAGCGAGATAAGCTGTCATGGCAGAGGGGCGTTCTGGCTGAATCCGGCAATCAGAACGATAATAGATATTGGTGGACAGGATGCGAAGGTTATAAGGGTGGATGGAGAGGGAAATCTCGTTAACTTCGTTATGAACGACAAATGTGCAGCCGGCACGGGAAGATTTCTGGAAATTCAGGCGAAGGCTCTTGGGCTGACTCTGGACGAGCTCGGAGAGATGACTTTCAGGTCAGCAAATCCTGTTGTAATAACTGCAAGGTGCAGCATATACGCTGAGACCGAGGTTCTACACTACATGCAGAGAGGAGTTGCGAAGGAGGATATTGCTGCCGGGGTTAACAGGTCGATGGCTGAAAGGATTTACTACCTCGCAAGGCGTGTTGGGGTTGAGAGAGAAGTAACCCTGACCGGTGGGGTGGCGAAGAACAGGGGGGTTAAGCAGGAACTTGAGAAGATTCTGAACGTCAAGTTTGTTGATCTTGGTGTGGATCCGCAGATAGTCGGCGCTCTTGGGGCAGCAATTTTTGCAATGGAGAAGTATGGAGGTGAGTGAATGTTTCTCGGAGTTGATGCTGGAATGCGGTTTACCAAAGCCGTTATGTGGGATGGAAAGGTTCTCTCTGAAATCGTCGAGGAGACGAGGGGTGATATGAAACCCGTTCTCGACAAACTGAAAAATGCCGGAGATTTCAAATATTGCTGTGCAACTGGCAGTGGGGCGGAGCTGATCGATTTTGCGAACGTTATCGAGGATGATGTCGTCTGTCTCGCCATAGCTGCGAGGGATATGGTTGATGCCGATTTCGTTCTGGACATCGGAGGACAGAGCATTACCGCGATTTCAGTTGACAAGGACGGCAATGTGATTGACTTCATGAGAAATGACAAATGTGCAAGCGGAAGCGGGAGGTTCTTGGAGGTTATGAGTTCTGCACTTGGAATTGAAATAGAGGATGTTGATTCCGCTGCATCAAAAGCGGACAGGAAGCTCTCCATAACGTCCCAGTGTGCTGTTTTTGCCGAGAGTGAGGTGATATCCTACGTGAACGAGGGAGAGAGGAGGGAGAACATCATTGCTGCTGTGTGCGACTCAATAGCGAAACTGGCAGTTGCACAGGCAAACAGGTTCGGCATAAGCGGTAGATACACGATTACAGGTGGAGTTGCGAAGTTCAGAAGCATAACGGAAAGGATTAGGAGTGCGATTGGTGAGGAGTATGTCGAATTTCCGCAGCCTCAGCTGGCAGCGGCCATAGGAGCGGCGATAGTTGCAGAAGAGGAATTCAGAGATGTTTGAGGAAATAGTTGACGAGATAAGACACTTTGTACAGCTCAAAAGTGGACGCCTTAATGCACTAAGCTATCTCGACTTCCCGCAGTGGGAGAGGAGGAAGGATGTTGTCCTGAGAGGGGAGCTTGCATACGAACTTGGAAAACAGAACTCTGCCCTGCTTCTGATGTGGGGAGAGGCTGGGAACAGAGTTTACATTCCAGATGGAGGTGATGGATCGTTTGCAGTGATTGTCATCTGCGACGCAGAAATTGACGAGGAATACAAGTGTTTCAGGGCGATGAGAGATACCTTCTACAGCCTGAACTTGAAGGGAGTTACGGTCAGAAGTCTGCCGAGCCAGATGCGGGTGTGGTTGAGAGTGGGAAAAGAGGCGGATGAAGAAGGGTTTGGTCTTGGGATTTTTGGTAGAGCTATTGTTGAATCCATGAACTCTCTCGAATTCGTCAGAGCTACCGACGTTATTTTTCTTACATCGAGAGAAGACATCGAGAGTCTGAGCATGCAGTTTTCGAAGGGGAGGAGGATAACCGAAGCTCTCATAAAAATGCACGAAGAGAAGGTGTTGAACTGTGAGGAGTGTGAGTACAGCGATGTTTGCAGCGAAATTCCTGAGCTGAGGAGGATAAGGGAAAGGATGAGGGGTAGGGGATGAGGATTGCCATTGTGGGGAAAGGCGGGGTGGGGAAGACATCAATATCGGCAATGCTCGTCAAAGTTCTCTCCGAAAAACACAGGGTTCTGGCGGTTGATGCCGATCCGGCTGGTGGGCTGGCAATGTCCCTCGGAGTTGGGGTGGAGAAAACGCTCAACGACGTCAGGGAGGAGATAATAAGGATGTTGAGGCAGAAATATGATAAGGTTGAAATTGCTGCCTCGATAGATTACAAGGTGTTTGAGGCTTTAATCGAACAGGACGGCTTTGCTCTGCTCGCCGTTGGAAGGCCTGAGGAGGAGGGTTGCTACTGTCAGCTCAACACGATGCTCAGAGAGGCGATTGAAATTCTCTCGAAATCCTTTGATTATGCTGTAATAGATGGAGAGGCAGGAATAGAGCAGATAAACAGGAGAGTAATGAGGAGTGTTGATGTCCTCCTCGTTGTTACTGATATGTCGAAAAAGGGATTTCAGGTTGCGAATCAGATAATGCAGGTTGCCAAGAGTGCTGTTAAGTTCAAAATTGCCGGATTGATTGTGAACAGAGTTAGAGGAAAAGTGGATGTGGAAAATGAAAAGTTTGATTTCGTCCATACAGTTCCTGAGGACGAAACCATCTCCAGATTCGATGTCGAGGGTAAATCTTTTCTGGATCTTCCTGAATGCAAAGCTATGAGGGCTGTAAGAGAAATTCAGAGCTTTTTAACCATGTAACCATCTTTCAGTCTATAACCAAGCTTCCTGTAGTACTCCCTCACCCCAACACCGCTTATCACTGCAATTCTGTCGTATTTCTCCTTGGCAATTTTCTCAGCCTCTTTGAGCAATCTCTCTCCGAAACCTCTGTGCTGGAAGGCATTACCACTCTCGCCAATGGGTACAGCCCTGCCGTACACATGCAGCTCCCTTATCAGAGCAGCATCCTTCAGAACGTTGATGAAGGGCTTTACAGGGAATCTGAGCCTCACAAATCCAACGAGGGCATCATATTCAGGGATTTCGTAGGAAATGAAGTACTCCACACCACCTGAAGCTGTGTATTTTCTTACAACAAGCTCAGCCTTGGAGTATTCTTCAGGCTTTACTCCCTTATGTCCCACCTCCCTGCACCTTATGCACCTGCAACGATAGCCCATCTCTCTCAGCTTCCTGTGGACGAGCTGCCTGATGTTTCCCTTATCGAGCCCAATTGCAGCGTTGACAGGTATATCGCGCTGAATCCTCTGCACCCTCACCCACTCCGGAAAGTGTCGCTTGGCTTTTGCTATCAGATCAACAACCTCTTCGGTGGTGTATGGATTGTATTCACCACGCCTCCACATTTCATAAAGCTCCGTGCCTTCAACAACGAGAGTGGGGTAGATTTTAAGGTAATCTGGCTTGAAGTCATCATTTTTGAAAATTTCTCTGAACATTTTCAGGTCTCTGCTGAAGTCTGAACCCGGTAATCCGGGCATTATGTGATATCCGACCTTGAAGGCTGAATCTCTGAGCAATCTGGTGGCTTCAATCGTCTCTCTTACTCCATGCCCTCTCCTGATAGCTTCGAGGATGTCATCATATATGCTCTGCACTCCAAGCTCAACCTTTGTCCCCCCATATTTCAGCATTTCCCGGATATGCTCTTCTTTCGCATAATCTGGACGGGTCTCGAACGTTATGCCGACGCATCTCGCCTTAGCTTTCTCATTCTTTTTCTTAGCTTTTTCTAAATCGTTTTCGGGCTTCATTCTGCTTTTGAAGGCATTGAGGGCATTGAAGATGCCGAGCATGAATTTATCCCTGTACTCAGCATCCCTTGCAGGGAAAGTGCCGCCCATTACTATAATTTCAACCTTGCTCACATCATGACCGATGCTCTCGAGTTCTCTCAATCTTGCAGTAACCTGCCTGAAAGCATCGTAGCCGTGCTGTCTTCCTCGCATTGCTGCTGGCTCAAGCCCGACGTAGCTTTGGGGTGTGCCTTTTTCCACCCCGCCCGGACAGGGCAGGCATTTCCCGTGAGGACATGCTGCAGGAGAGGTCATAACTGCAACAACAGCCACACCGCTGATTGTTCTGACCGGCTTCACCCTCAGAATCTCCCTAAGTCTTGCGTAGTACTTCGTCCCTCGGACAGCCTTCAGAATTTCAGCATCCGTCGGGAGGGTGGAGAGGCTATGCTTTTTGGCGAATATCCTTTTTATTCTCAAAACATCTTCCTTGCTTCTTGCATTCTCTGCGATCTCCACTGCAAGTTGCTCCAACACCTTTGAATTAGAACGAGTAGTTTTATATCATTTTTCCCAACTTTGACTGCTGTAAGCTCAAGAATAAAAAATCAATAGGCGTAGATCTTCCCGTAAGGTCTCTTCGTGACGGGTTTCAGCTTAAGAAACTTGCCGCTGAGTATCTCGTCCTTTTTCGAATCCGAACTCTTGGCAGACTTTAGTTTCAAGCTTTACGTTTGGCAACCACTCTGGCCAGCAAGTTTCAGATATCCGACAGAACAAACCGCTACTCGCATCTTTGCAGGCATTTTAAAATAAAAAAGAATTAAGAGCAACCTAAGTGGCTTTATTCCTCCAAGATCCTCTCTGCCTCTTCTCTGTAAGCATCCATTACGTACGGGATGCCAGAAACCTTTGCTGCCTCCTCTGTTAAAGCAATTAGGTCGTTTCTGGATATCGTTGAAAGCTTGAAGTTTCTGCTGCCTGCCATCAACTGCTGAAGGCCAATCTTTATCTTCTGACAGAATGTGTACATGGCTATTGCTCCTGTTGGAATCTCACTTATTCTGCTTCCGAACTTTTCTTTCAGCTCTTCGTAGGTTATGAATATCTCTTCCAAGCTGTTTCCGTACTTGGCAACGTTCTTCGGCAGATTTCCTTCCTTCAACCACTTCTCAATGTTCTTACCCACCATGCCGGGTATCATCAATGCCCTGCCCATACACACTGCTTTCACGTAGGGAGCACCCATTGCGATTGCCTTGAATATTCCATCTTCGGTCGAGAATC
>JAPDIY010000039.1 GCA_029259335.1 Archaeoglobi archaeon | reverse complement strand
TTCCAAAAGTTCTTGAAAACTGCAGAAGAGCTCAACTTGGCATAGTTCTTGTTCCCACCGTCATTAGAGGTGTGAACGATCATCAGCTCGGAGATATAATTCGGTTTGCTGCGGATAATATTGACATTGTCCACTGTGTTAGCATTCAGCCGGTCAGTTTCATAGGTAAAATGTCGCGAAAGGAGAGGGGGCGGTTCCGCATCACTATTCCAGATTGCATCAAGGCCATTGAGGAGCAGACTGATGGGGAAATAAGCAGATACGATTTCTATCCAATTCCAAGCTCTATCTCAGTTACGAGGTTTGTTGAGGCTTTAACCGGAAGACCAGAGTATGCTTTCACACCTCACTTTGCCTGTGGTGTCGTTACGACAGTCTTCAGGGATGATGGAAGACTGATTCCGATAACGAGGTTCTTGGATGTGGAAGGCTTGCTCGAATACCTCAGCGAGAAGGCTGAAAGCCTTAGAAGAAGCAGAATTAAAAAGTTAAAGCTCATTAAAAGCTTTTTTGAACTTAGAAGATTTTTTGACGCCTCGAAAGCTCCCAAGAGTTTTGACGTTTCCAGATTACTTTTCAAAATCCTTATCGAGCACAGCTATTTTGCACTTTACGAGTGGCACAAGCGGTCAATACTCATCAGCATGATGCACTTTCAGGATCTTTACAACTACGATTTATCGAGAGTTAAAAGTTGCATAATACACTACGGCACTCCCGACGGGAGGATCATACCTTTCTGCACGTACAATGTGCTACCGCAGTTTTACAGGGATAGAATCCACGGCAAATTCGGAATTCCGACTGAGGAATGGGAGAAAAGAACTGGTAAGAGGCTCAAGGATGATATAATCAGAACGGTCGGGAAGCCAAACCTTTATATCCAACAGAAAGAAATCCTGTTCAATGAATTATCTTCAAACTGAACTCTGTGGACTTAAGCTCAAAAATCCGCTTATTCTGGCGAGTGGAGTTATGGGGAGCAGTGTCCACTCTCTCAACCTCATCGCTCAGGATGCGGGGGCAGTTGTTACAAAATCTGTTGGAATCGAAGCGAGAGAGGGTTACAGGAATCCGACGGTGATAAACTGGAAATGCGGGCTGATCAACGCGGTAGGACTCGCTTCTCCTGCCGCAAAGGATTTTGCCGAACAGCTGAAGGATTATACCAACGAGTCTCCCTTAGTAATATCCCTTTACGGCTACACCCCCGAAGAGTTCCGCAAGCTTGTAGAAATATTCGACTCAGCCCTTCCTTTCCATCACGCCTACGAGATAAACCTCAGCTGCCCACACGTCAGCGGTGCTGGTTACGAGCTGGGAAAAGATGTTGGACTATCTGCAGATATTGTTGAGGCTGCGAAAAGCTCGACCGAAAATCCCGTCTTTGCCAAAATCTCTGCAATGCATGACTACATAAACCTTGCAAAAGCTCTGGAGAAGGCTGGAGCAGATGCTATAACGATCTCAAACACCCTAAGGGGGATGAAGATTAACATCATCTCAAGAAAGCCCGTGCTGAGCAACATCTCTGGAGGTGTGAGCGGTCCTGCAATAAAGCCCATTGCCCTCAAATGCGTCTATGACCTCTACAAGGAAGTTGAGATTCCGATTATCGGATGTGGAGGTATAACAAGCTTTGAGGATGTCCTTGAGTTCATCTTTGCAGGAGCAACTGCTGTTCAGATCGGTTCTGCAGTTTACTACAGCCGAAGGGTTTTCTACAGCCTGAAAGAAAGCCTGATTGCATACACCAGAGCTCACGACTGCTCGATTTCCGAGCTTGTTGGTGCAGCGCATGACTAAAGCTCGACCGGCTGAGAAAGCAAATCACTTTCGAGCATCTTCTCAAAGAAGTTTCTGTCCCTCAGCACAGCCCTCGCCGCGGAAACCATTCTAGCCCCCGCCCTTATCATCCTCTCCCCGCTTTCGATATCGGTAAAGGAATTGTTTCCTATCACAAATCCGTATCTGGAAACAGCACCTATAAGCTCAAAATTGCATCCCCCGTTCGGGATCATTGCGTCCACATGAATCGCATCGCATCCAGCTTCGAAAAGCTTCCGGGCAAGAGCCGGGTAATCCATGTTGTGTCCACCTCTTATCTTGACGGAGGTGGTAGTGATTTTTGAAACGGCTTTAACTATCTCCAGAAGCTTCTCGTGGTTGAAAAGTAGCCATTCTCCACATCTGGCGGATATGAACTCAGGTTGCCTGCAGTGGGCGTTGATCTCCAGAATACCACTGTAGCTTTCAACAAGATACGCAGCATCCAGGTACCCCTCAATTGTTGCCGACCTCACATTCACGGCAAATTTTTTCCTCCCCAAGGCCCTAATTTCCCTCTCAATGCCCTCAAGCGGGTCAGGAAAAATGAACTCCTCTCTCCCCCTCTCCGCAGCCCTCCTTGCAGCCTCCATTGCACCTTCATCAGCATTGAATCCACCAAGTACGACGAGGGAGGCCTTCTGCTTCCTGCAAAACTCCGCATTGTTTATTCCTGCCATTGCAGAAAGCACAAGCCTGTTCTCAAACCTCATAAAGCTCGTCCACTCTCAGAACACCGTCAAAAACCCTGCTCGCTCCCCCGATCATGTAGGTCGTGTTATCTGTTATCTCGATTTTCAGAACTCCTCCCCTCGTTATGATCTCAACCTTTCTGTTCACAAGACCGAGTTTGCCGGCAATTGCAGCAACAGCCACACTTCCTGTTCCGCAGCTCAACGTTTCGTCCTCAACTCCCCTCTCATATGTCCTCACAACGATCCTATCTGTGCTCTCAACTTTGGCAAAGTTAACGTTGGTGCCTTCAGGGAAAATATCCATATATCTTATTTTTCGTGCGAGGGGGATTATATCAAAGTCAAGATCGTCAACAAATACAACAACATGTGGGACTCCTGTATTCGCTGCATAGAGCCTGTATTTTTTACCCTCAAACTCAAGCTCGTATCCCCAAACATCCTTCAAGGCAGGGATCTCTCCCTTTCCAAACCTTGGCTTCCCCATGTCCACCCTGACCCACCATCCGTTCTCGCGGTAAACCTCAAGCTCCAGAATGCCTGCAAGCGTCTCAACCTTCAGTATTTCAGGAGCATAACCCTCCTCAACCACATATCGGGAAAAGCATCTTATCCCGTTTCCGCACATCTCCGCTTCGCTACCATCGCTGTTGAAGTATCTGAACCTGACATCAGCTTTTTCCGATGGTTGAACGAAAAGCGCTCCATCAGCTCCTACACCAAAGTTGCGGTGGCATACTGCTCTCACGAACTTCGGCTTATCCTCCTCAGGAATAACCGCCTCCTTAAACTCATCAACGAGCACGAAATCGTTTCCATTGCCATGCATTTTGGTTATCCTTACCATGAAAGGTGTAAAAGGAACGGAGAATTAAACCCTTACTGTCTGTAAAACTTGAGAGTGAACCCATTCGTCGAGACACTTTTCACAACTTTCCAGCCCTCCTTGTAGTACTTTTCGTAAATATTGAGAATGTGCATCGCCAGAAACTCGCTTACTTCTTTCCTACGCATTGTATGTTCGCAGAAAAACTGTATCCATCCATCACCTTTGGTGATTTCCACGTAATCAACCCTATTGAGGATCCTCCAACCTCTCTTTACGGTCTCAAGAAACTCTTCAAGCTCTATTTCGGGAAAGGGCTTTTTGAGAAACCACTCCACAGCAGTCTCCATCATGCTCTCCTCAACAGCTCTCTTTACATCTCCGCATATCAGATGCATATACTGGCTCCGCCCACAACCCGTAAAATCGAGTTCGCGAATGAGCTTGATCAGAAGGATATCATCCTCACTCAGACTGCTGTCTTCTCTGTTCAGCAATCTGAGCGCGTCTTCAATAATTTCATTAATGCCACCATAATTCGGTCTGAATTTTTCGATAATTCTGAAAGCTTCATCTGAGAGTGTGGTCTGCAATCTCCTCTTCGGCATAGTTTGATTTAATTGTTATATTCCATAAATGTTTCGATAATACATGATCACTATGGTTTGAGTGCTCAGGCTGATTTGTGATGATAAAGTATTTAGGAATACTCATAAGAATATGATTATTCAAAATAGATGGTGGTGAATATGAGGTACAATCTCTCGATAAAGAAAACCCTGTTCTTCCCCCTACACGCCTTTCCGAACAAGGAGATAGTTTATAGAGACGTGGTGAGATACACTTATACGAGATTCTACGACAGGTTGCAGAGAATTGCCAGTTCCTTGGAAAACATCGGGGCTAAGGGTGCTAAGATCGCCTTCATTGACTGGAACACGCATCAGTATCTGGAGGGAATGTTCGCCATACCGATGATGGGATCGATTCTGCACTGCGTTAATCTAAGACTCGCTCCAGAGGAAATAGTTTACACGATGAGGTACGCGGAGGATGACTTTGTTGTGGTCAGGGATGAGTTCCTGCCACTTGCCGAAAAGCTCGCTCCCCACGTTCCCACTGTAAAGGGCTGGATAGTGACCGGTGACAATGTAGAAAATGTAGAAACGAGTTTGAAGCCGATTTACGTGTATGAGGACCTGATAAAGGAAGGATCGAGCTATGAATTTCCGGAGCTTGACGAGAACGAGACTGCCATTGTGTATTTCACGTCCGGCACAACAGGTTTGCCAAAAGCTGTGCACTTCTCCCACAGGCAGGTGGTGATGCAAGCCATCATAAACGGGCTCGCCCTTTCAGCAAACATATCTCCGGCAAGATTTAGCTCTACGGATGTGATCATGCACATTCCTCCCTTCTTCCACGGTATGGGCTGGACTTTTCCCTATCTCGCAACGATGCTCGGCATGAAACAGGTTCTTCCAGGCAGATACGAACCCAAGGTGATGCTCGACCTCATCAAAAATGAGGGTGTTACTTACGCAGGCGGAGTTCCGGTATTTCTGAAGATGCTACTTGACTATCCTGATGTGGAGAGTTACAGGGATGCTCTGTCAAAATTCAAGTATGTGTGTGATGGAGAACATCCACAGAGGGTGCTGTTTGAGAGAGCTAAGGAACTGGGGATCAGCATGATTGAGGCTTTCGGGATGTCAGAGGGTGTAGGCTTCACATTTGCGGTGCTTAAGGATCACATGCTTGACTGGGATTGGGAGAGGCAGGTGGAGTATCTGAACAAAGCCGGTCTGCCGGCTCCCTTCGTTGAGGTCAGAATAGTGGATGACGAGGGCAGAGATGTGCCGAGAGACTTCAAGACGATGGGTGAGATTCTGATAAGGAGCCCCGGCTTAACCGAGGGTTACTGGAAGAATCTTGAGAAGACTCAGGAGTCGTGGGATGATGAAGGATGGTTCCATACCGGCGATCTTGGGGTGCGGGACGAGGAGGGTTACATTCTGATTCTGGACAGGGCGAAAGACGTGATAAAGAGTGGTGGAGAGTGGATAAGCTCTGTAAGGCTTGAAGGGCTTATCATGGAGCATCCTGCAGTTAGTGAGGCTGCAGTTGTTGCTGCCAGAAGTGAGAAGTGGAGTGAGAGGCCAATAGCCGTTATCGTTCCAAAGCCCGATGCAAAGGTGAGCGAGCAGGAGATAATTGACTTTCTGATGAAGAATTATGTGGAGACGGGCAAGATTCCTAAGTGGTGGTTGCCGGATAGAGTCTTTGTCATTGAGGAGATGCCCAGAACGACTGTTGGGGAAGATCAACAAGAGGGCAATAAGGGAGAAGTACAAGGATTTGGTTCTGCCTTAAGTGTGCTCACACCATGCTCATAATTTAATTTTTTAAGATGATAATGGATTTAAATTTGCTCATTAAATGTTATAAATCGGAGGTGGATAATGGAGCCGAAAATTTTGTGGGAACCAGATTCGGATTTCATAAAGAATTCGAATCTTGCAGAATATGTGGAGTGGCTTTCAGCAAACAGGGGTCTGGATTTTACAGTTTCCGAAAATGCAAGAGAGAACATTGAGAATTATAAAGTCTTGTGGAACTGGTCGGTTGAAAGGCTGGAGGATTTCTGGGAGAGTGTCTGGCAGTTTTTTGAGGTAAAGAGTTACAGCGATTACAAGGCGGTGTTGGATGAAAGGAGAATGCCCGGAGCGAAGTGGTTTGATGGATCCACTTTAAATTACGCTGAGCATGCCTTTCTGAAGGCAGGTGAAGGAGAGGCCGTTGTTTCCGTAAGGGAGGATGGATTCAGAAAGGCCTTGAGCTGGGATGATCTGAAAAGAGAGACGGCAGCATTTGCAGCATGGTTGAAAGAGATGGGGGTGAAGAAAGGAGACAGGGTCGTTGCCTACAGCAGTCAGGTTCCAGAAGCAGTCGTTGCTTTGCTCGCCACTGCAAGCATCGGGGCAATATGGGCAGCAGTGGGTGGTGAGGTAGCTTCGAGAGCCGTTATTGACAGGTTCAAGCAGCTTGATCCAAAAGTTCTGGTGGCCGTTGATGGCTACTTCTACAACGGCAGGGAGTTCAACAAGCTTGAGGATATCAGGACCGTTGTCCAGGGCATTCCGAGTCTTGAGAGGGTAGTTCTCGTGCCCAATCTTTCTGACAGCCCTGAGCTGAAGCTTGACATACCGGTGCATCTCTGGTCGGAGACTGTTGAGAGAAAAGAGAGGCTCATCTTTGAGCCCGTTGCATTCGACCACCCTCTCTGGGTTCTTTACACCTCTGGCACAACGGGAATTCCAAAGCCAATCGTTCACGGGCATGGAGGGATAACTGTCGAAATCTTCAAGGGCTCCTTCCATATGGATTTCAAGGAGGGCGACAGATTCCTATGGTATTCTCCGCCATCGTGGATGATGTGGAACACCGTTGTCAGTGGCTTGCTCGCGGGTGCGACGATAGTTTTCTACGATGGCAGTCCGATGTACAACTTCCTTACACCGCTCTGGGAGATTTGCGAGAAGGAGAAGCTTGACATCTTCGGAACGAGCGCCCCATTCCTTCACGGATGCATGAAATTTGGTTTGGAGCCAGCTTCACAGTACAATCTTGAAAGTCTGAGGATGATTGGCTCTACTGCTGCCCCACTCTCACCTGAGGGTTTCGAGTGGGTTTACAAGAAGGTGAAGGAGGATGTGTGGCTGAACTCAGCCAGCGGTGGAACGGATGTGATGACGGGCTTCGTTGGTGGCTGCCCAATTCTACCAGTCTGGAGTGGAGAACTGCAGTGCAGGTGGCTGGGGACAAAGGTCGAGGCCTACAACATCGAGGGAAAGCCCGTGATCAACGAGGTGGGAGAGCTTGTGGTTGAGCTCCCCATGCCGTCGATGCCCCTTTACTTCTGGAATGACCCGGATTTCAGATGGTACAAAGAGAGCTATTTCAGCATGTTCCCCAACGTGTGGTGGCACGGAGACTGGCTGATGGTGACAGATAGGGGGACTGCGATAATCTTCGGCCGGTCAGATTCGACCATCAAGAGAAAGGGAGTCAGAATGGGGACTCTTGACTTCTACAAGGTCGTCGAGAATCTTGACGAGGTTGTCAACAGCCTCATCGTTGAGGTAAAGGGCAAGATCTTCCTGTTCGTCGTCCTCGCTCCCGGAGTTGAGCTGACTGATGAGCTAAAGGAGAAGATAAACACTGCACTGCGAGAAAATCTTGGCCCGTATTTTGTTGCCGACTATATAGTTCAGGTTCCTGACATCCCGATGACACTGAACTACAAGAAGCTGGAGGTGCCAATCAAGAAGATACTTCTCGGTTGGGAGGTTAGCAAAGCAGTGAATCTGGACAGCATAATGAACCCGGATGCCGTTTTCAAGGTTGTTGAGGCCGCCAAGCCATATGTGGAGCAGTTGGAGAGTGAGTGAGATGCAGAGTATGTATTTTGAGGATTTTGAGGAGGGCATGGAGCTTGAGACTGCAGGGAGAACAGTAACCGAGGCAGATATAGTGATGTTCGCAGCACTGACAGGAGACTGGAATCCGATACACACCGATGCCGAGTTTGCCAAGAATACAATTTTTGGACAGAGAATCGCTCATGGCACCCTCACATTTGCGATCATGACAGGACTGCTTATGAGGCTCGGCTTTCTGGAGGAGACAGTTGTGGCCTTTTACGGAGTGGACAGACTTCGCTTCACAAACCCCGTATTCATCGGGGATACGATTAAGGCGAAGGCGAAAATTGTGGAGAAACAGGACAGAGGACAGTTTGGGGTTGTCAAGATCGAGGCAAGCGTGACGAAGCAGACTGGAGATATGGTGCTGAACTGCATTCTCAGGGTTGCCGTTAAGAAGAAGGGGTGATAAAAAATGAATTTCGAATTTAACGAGGAGCAGAGAATGATCGCAAACGCTGCCAGAGACATAGCCAAGGACTTCCCGCCTGAGTACTGGAGGGAGAAGGAGGAGAAGGGAGAATTTGCCGAGGAGTTCTTCAAGGCGATAAGCGATGCTGGATTTATGGGCATAGTGATTCCTGAGGAGTATGGCGGTGGCGGGTATGGCATGACAGAACTGCTTATAGCGATGGAGGAGCTTGCCGCAAACGGCTGCGGTGCGGGAGGAGTTTGGTACTTCGTTCTGACTGAGGTTTTCGGTGCTCTCCCAATAGTCAGGTATGGAAGTGAGGAACAGAAGGAGAAGTACTTACCCAGGATAGCGAAGGGCGAGATGGAGTTCTGCATGGCTCTGACAGAGCCAGATGCCGGAACGAACACTTTAGCGATAAGGACCTTCGCCGAGAAGGATGGAGAGGAGTATGTGATCAACGGAAACAAGATTTTCATAAGTGGAGTTGACAGAGCGAAGGGAATGCTTCTCGTTGCGAGAACAACTCCGGCAGACAAAGCACCGAAAAGAACCCTCGGCATTACGCTGTTTCTCGTAGATCTGCCGAGTGAGGCGGTGAAATGGAACCCTATACCAAAGCACGCAATAAACTTTTCCAAAACCTGTGAGGTGAGCATAAACAATTTGAGAGTTGGTGAGAATGCAATTCTGGGAGAGAAAGATCTCGGATGGTACCTTCTTCTCGACGTTCTGAACCCGGAAAGGATGAGCGCCGCTGCTGGAGCCGTAGGTGGTGCGAAGCTTGCGATAAGCAAGGCTGTTGAGTATTCAAAGCAGAGAAAGGTGTTCGCAGATCCTATAGGTAGCTACCAAGGGCTGCAGTTCCCTCTGGCTGAGGCTTATGCAGCACTGGAATGCGCAAGGATGATGATGTACAAAGCTGCATGGCTTTACGATACGAAATTCAAGAGTGAAGATGTCAAGGATCCTAAGAAAAGAGTGGAGATGGCCGCAGTTTTCAGGGAAATTGGAGATGCCGCGAACATGGCGAAAGCTGTAGCTGTTGAAAATTCACTCAAAGCTGTCTACTGGGCCATGCAGACCTTTGGCGGTTATGGTTATGCGAAAGAGTACGATGTGGAGAGGTGGTGGAGAGAGGTTAACCTGCTCCGATTGGCTCCCGTTACTCAGCAAATGGCTCTGAACTACATAGCAGAGCACATACTGGGGATGCCAAGAAGCTATCGGATTTAAGCTTATGATCTCGAAAATCGTAAAAGGAGAAGACCTGAGAGTGGAGAGAAAAGAGACACTGAACGAAATGTTCTGGAATACTGTATCAAGCTATCCAGACGTTTCAGCTATAGGCTACTGGGATGAGGGAGAACTGAAATATCTTACCTACAGCCAGTTTGGTGAAAGGGTAGAGAGACTGGCAAAGGGGCTGATTGCTGCCGGTGTGGAGAAGGGGGACAGGGTTGCGATTTATGCAGACACAAGATACGAATGGGAGCTCGTTGACTTTGCCGTCCTGACAGCAGGTGGAATTGTAGTTACAGTCCACAGCGTCCTCAACAGACAACAGGTCGAGTATATTCTAAGGGACTCAGAAAGCAGACTCGTTTTCACGGAACAAAAGTATATCCAAAATCTTCCTCAGGATATTGATGTCTTCACCCTTGAAGAGCTTGGAGAGCTTGAAGGTAGAGGGGCTGAGGTATCAGACGAGGAATATGAGGCGAGGTGGAGGGATGTTGAACCGGATGATGTGGCAAGCATAGTTTACACCTCCGGAACAACCGGAGAGCCGAAGGGTGCGATGCTTACCCACTGGAACTGGAGGTTCAACACGATATCTGTCATGTCCATAACACCATTTTATCCCGGTGAGCCCCACATCTGCTATCTCCCGCTCAGCCATGTCTATCAGAGAGTGGTTTTCTTTGCAGGTGTTTCGAAGGCTGCAACAGCAGTTTTCTGCAAACCAACTGAGTTTCTCGAAACAGCAAGACTTGTCAGGCCTGTCGGACTTGTTGTGGTACCGAGAATACTTGAGAGGGTGAATGCGGGAATTCTCGAGAATGCTGAAAATCTGTCGTTTGTGGCTAAAAGGATATTCTACTGGTCGAGAAATGTGGCAATAGACTGTGGGAAAAAGATGAGCAGAGGTGAAAGATATGGGCTGTGGCTTGGCTTAAAGAGGTATCTTGCCGATAAGCTCGTTTACAGCAAAATAAGGAGCAATCTTGGCCTCGAAAGGGTCAGGTTCGTCTGCTCATCTGCTGCTGAACTGCAAAAAGATCTTGCCTACATGTTCAATGGCATGGGAATTCCAGTTATCGAGGGCTACGGAATGACCGAAACTGCTGGTCCTTCAAACCTCAACCCTGTGGGAAGATTCAAACCCGGAACGGTTGGCCCGCCAATTCCCGGAGTTGAGGAGGCAGTGGCAAAGGATGGAGAGATACTTGTCAGAGGAGACAACGTGATGAAAGGATACTGGAAAAAAGAGTACGAGACGCATAAAAGCTTCACAAAAGATGGATGGCTTTTAACGGGTGACCTCGGCGATTTTGACGATAATGGCTATCTCATATTTCTGGGCAGGAAGAAACACATTATTGTACTCGATACTGGAAAGAACGTATCGCCAATTCCGATAGAGGAGGAACTCTTGAAAAGCCCGTTCATTTCAGATGCAGTCGTAATTGGAGACGGAAAACCCTATGTTACTGCTCTGATAGTGCCGAACTTTGAGATGTTGATCAACCTGGCTGAAAAATACGGAATTGAGTACGATGCAGGGAAAACGGTGCTTGCAAAGGGAATTTCAGGGGAAAAGGAGATTGTTGCGGTTGACGAAGAACTGGTGGAGAACCCAGAAATAGTCAGTTTCTATTCTGCCATTGTAGAGGAAGTCAACAGAAAGCTGGCTTCCCATGAAACGATTAAGAAGTTTAGACTCTTACCAGAGGCGTTCAGCATCGAAAAAGGAGAGATTACACCTACTCTGAAGAAGAGGAGACACGTGATTCTGAAGCATTATGAAAGGTATATCGGGGAAATGTACTCGTGATGAGGTGGTTTTGTGAGAATCGGGATTGTTGGGATTGGTATTACGGATTTCAAAATTCACAAGGAGCCCTTTTACAACGTGGCCTTTGAGGCTGCAAAAAGGGCCCTTGAAGA
>JAPDIY010000035.1 GCA_029259335.1 Archaeoglobi archaeon | reverse complement strand
GATCTGATCGTTAAAGTGGGAGAGATGGTTGAGAAGGAAGGAATAGTGGAGATGGATCTGAATCCCGTTTTCGTGTACGAGAATGGATGTGCTGTTGCAGATGCGAGGATGGTTGTTGGGGGGAGAAGGGGGTTTGAGTATGCCGTAAAGGATGTGTCGGAGATTCTCAGTCCAGAGTCGGTTGCGGTTGTTGGAGCTTCGACCAACCCGATAAAGGTCGGAAACTCGATATTGAGAAGTCTTATTGCGAATAAGAATCTCAGAATTTATCCCATCAATCCGAACGCTGATGAAATTGAAGGGCTGAAGTCGTATCCCTCGCTGAAAAAACTCCCTGAAGTTCCGAATCTCGCCATCATAACACTACCGGCAGATAAGGTTCTGAATGCTGTGAATGAGGCGGCAGAGATAGGGGTAAAGGGTGCCGTTATAATCACGTCCGGATTCAAGGAGGCTGAATACGAGGAGGGGAAGGTTCTTGAAAATAAGCTCAAAGAAATTGCAGAAAAGAAAGGCTTGAGGATAATAGGGCCTAATACCTTTGGGGTCGTGAATGTCGTGAAGGGTATCAATATGTGCTTCACTCCACTCTTCAGCGAGGTCAAGAAGGGGAGGATCGCTCTTGTTTCTCAAAGTGGAGGAATATGCCACTACATACTGCACAGATTTCGAGATGTTGGGTTCAGCTACATAATTCATCTTGGTAACCGCTGCGATGTTGACTTCCCCGATATTTTCGAGTTCCTCAAGAATGACAAAAATACTGACGTTGTGGCTGTTTACGTTGAGGGAGTTGATAACGGCAGGGCTCTTTTTGAACATGTTAAAAGGCTGGCAGAGACAAAAAAAGTCGTCATAATGAAGTCTGGGAAGAGCAGCGTGGCTGATAAAGCTTCTCTAAGTCACACGGGAAGTATGGCAGGAGATTACAGGGTTTTTAGTTCTGCAATCAGGCAAGCAGGCGGAGTTGTTGCAGAAAACCCGGTTGAGCTGATGGATGTGGCCATAGCATTTGAAAAGCTCGAAGGGCTGGAGAATGTTAAAGGAAAGGGTGTTGCTGTGCTGACAATTCAGGCAGGACTTGGAATCGTTGCTGCTGATATAATCGAGACCAGCGGTGGGAGGCTTGCAAACTTTGGAGAGGAAACAATCAAAAAGCTCAGGGAACTTTTACCACCGATAACCATGAGAGAGAACCCCATTGACCTTTCCTTCAGCGGTCTGGATATATCCACATTCGTTGGAGTTATCGATGCAGTCTCAAAGGATGATGATACCGGGATAGTGATGTTCCTGTATGCTGTAGCCCCTCCAAGCTGGGTGATTCCGCCAGAAGTCATAGGGGGCATTGCTAACAGAATGGGAAAACCAGCGATATTTGTTTACTCCTCAACGCCTGAAAACTATTCAGAAGTCAAAAAAGCTCTTGAAAAAACCAATGCCGTAATATTTGACTCGTTAGAGAGAGCGGCAAAAACCGCCGCAATCATAATGTGAGAAACGAAACAATTTTTAATTTATTCTGTGATTTTCAGCATAATGTTGCTCGTCTATCTTGACGGAGAATTTGTTCCAGAAAATGAAGCAAAGATCAGCATATTCGACCACGGATTTCTATATGGTGACGGAGTTTTTGAGGGGATCAGAGCCTATAATGGAAAGGTTTTCAGGCTCAGGGAGCACATAGACAGGCTTTACGACTCGGCAAAGGCGATAGACCTTGAAATACCTGTGAGCAAGGAGGAGTTTATGGAGATCATACTCGAAACACTGAGGAAGAATAACCTAACAGATGCATACATCCGCCCAATCGTCACGAGAGGCATTGGTGATCTTGGACTGGATCCGAGAAAGTGCTCGAAGCCGTCAATCATAGTGATAACGAAGCCTTGGGGCAAGCTTTATGGAGATCTGTACGAGAAGGGGCTGACTGCTGTGACTGTTGCAGTCAGAAGAAACTCCTTCGATGCCCTGCCGCCGAATATAAAGTCCCTGAACTACCTTAACAACATACTTGCAAAAATTGAGGCAAATGCAAAGGGTGGTGATGAGGCGATATTTCTGGACAGAAACGGCTACATATCAGAAGGGAGCGGGGATAACATATTCGTCGTCAAGAACGGGGAGATTACAACCCCGCCAACGATAAACAACCTGAAGGGGATAACAAGGAATGCGGTTATAGAATTAATTGGAAAGCTCGGAATTTCGTTCAGAGAAACAAATCTTGGCTTGTATGACCTCTACACCGCCGATGAGGTTTTTGTGACCGGAACGGCAGCGGAGATAGCGCCGATAGTTGTAATAGATGGCAGGAAAATTGGGGATGGAAAACCGGGTAAAATCACGAAGATGCTGATGGAGGAATTCAGAAAGCTCACAGAATCAGAAGGCGTGCCGATCTATGAATGAAGCTCTAATAACCCTGATAGTCGAACTTGAAGATAGGCCGGGACAGTTGTTGAAGGTGCTTGAGCCAATCTCCAAGATGGGTGGAAATGTTGTGGGTATAGTGCACCAGAGAGGGAAAAAGACACCGCTTAACCGTCTTCCGGTGGAGATCTCTTTCAAAATTGATAGCAAGAAGGTTGACAGGCTTATCGAATCAATAAGATCGGCAGGGATTATCATAAGAAGTTTCAACGAGGTCAGGCTAACCGCAACTACATCAGTGCTCCTCATTGGACATCTCATACACACGGATATAAGCGACACAATAAAGAGCATCGATGTTGATGGTGAAGCAGAATGCGTAGAGATGCACGTGAGCATGCCCGAAATTTTCGGGCCGTCTACAGCCATTATAACGATTTCTGCATCAGGAAATGAAAAGCTGAGGGAGGCTGTAGAAAAGCTGAGAGAAATCTGCAGAAGGAAGAAAATAACTATGATCGAACCGATAAACGAGGATCTGATATGATAAAAATCGCCATTGTCGGTTTCGGAACTGTTGGACAGGGTTTTGCTGAATTGCTGGAGAGAAAAAGGGAGGAAATTGAGAGAACAATTGGGAAATTCAGAGTTGTTGCAATAGCCGATTCAAAGAGTTCGATTTCTGGAGATTTCAGCATCGGAGATGCGATCAAGATGAAGAGGGAAAGAAGAAGGTTGAGAGATGACGGAAGGGCTGAAGAAATAATCGAGGAATTGGATTTCGACGTGCTTGTTGAAGCGACCTATACCAAGCTCGACGGTGGGGATGGACTGGATTACATCAGAAAAGCTCTCAAAAAAGGCAGTCATGTAATAACCTCTAACAAAGGTCCGCTTGTAGCGGATTTCAGGGGACTGATGAGTCTGGCTGAAAGAAACGGTGTAAAGCTGATGTACGAGGCGACAGTTGGAGGAGCAATGCCAGTGATTAAGCTGGCAAGAAGGTATCTTGCTTTCTGCGAGATAGAAGGCGTGAGGGGGATTCTGAATGGTACATGCAACTACATACTCTCACGGATGGAGGAGGAGAGGTTACCATACGAGCAGATTCTGAATGAGGCTCAGGAACTTGGAATTGCCGAGGCAGATCCAACATATGATGTTGAGGGAATTGATGCTGCTGCAAAGCTGGTTATAATAGCCAACACGATCGGCGTGGATGCGAAATTCGAGGACGTGGAAAGGATTGGAATTGAAAAAATTACACCAGAGGCTTTCAGCGTTGCAAGGGAGAAGGGGTACACCATAAGGCTTATCGCTGAGGTAAGCAAAAGGGCACTAAGGGTTTCTCCAAGGCTCGTGCCCCTATCTCATCCACTAGCGATTAAGGGGACTATGAATGCGGCGATGTTCAAGACCGACACAGCGGGAAACATATTTGTTGCTGGAAGAGGAGCGGGAAAAGAGGAGACAGCATCAGCTATGCTTTCTGATCTCTACGATATATATGCCGGTAATTGACCTTATCAAATTCATTTTGGTTCTCGGATTTTTGCTTTACGCATGTAAGCTCGACATAGAAAGTAGAATTGTGCCAAATAGAGTATGGAAGTACATGCTGGTTGTTACACTTCCTTTTACAGTGTTTCAGATTATAACTGAACCGCGGCCTGAACTCTACTACATGCTCACGGGAATTCAGATTTTGATGGTGATCTCTCTCGCCTATTTTCTTTACTACATCGGAGCTTATGGCGGTGCAGATGCAAAAGCCATAATGTGTCTCGCCGTCATCTTTCCCTTCTATCCAGCATACCACGGATTTCCGATCTTGAATTTTGGCTTCGGATCTTTCGCATTCTCAACTCTTGCAAATTCCGTTCTCGCAGCTCCTGCCCTGCTCGCTGGCATGTTCATCAGAAATCTAATAGTTGAAGGTGTAAGGGAGCTAAAAGGGAATTTCCTATACTATCTAACTGGATACAGAGTCAAGGTGCAGAATCTGCCCAAATTCCATAACCTCTTGGAATATGTGGATGAAGGAGGAAAGTTTAGAAGGGTGAGAAGAGCCGTTGAGCCTGATGGTGAGATGATTGAGAGATTAATAAAGAGAAAAGTTGATGAGGTATGGGTCACCCCTGCCTTACCATTCCTCGTATTCATAACTGCGGGATACATAGTGGCTTTTACCTTTGGCGATTTGCTTTATCTCCTTATATCAAAGGTTCCTGCCATACTAAGCTGGTGAAAGGTTTATATATCCTTCAAATGGAGGTGATGAAAAACTCAAAAGGGAGGAGATGAATATGGCCAAGGAAAAGGAGCACATTAATGTTGCCTTTATAGGGCATGTGGACCACGGAAAAAGCACACTGATAGGTAGATTGCTTTATGAAACCGGAGAGATACCGGAGCACATAGTGGAGAAACTCAGAAAAGAGGCACAGGAGAAAGGTAAAGCGACATTCGAGTTTGCGTGGGTTATGGATAAGCTCAAGGAGGAAAGAGAGCGTGGTGTTACTATCGATGTAGCCCACAGAAAATTCGAGACTGACAAATACTACATCACCATCGTGGACTGTCCCGGCCACAGGGACTTCATCAAGAACATGATCACAGGAGCATCTCAGGCTGATGCTGCGGTTCGCGTCATGGATGTGGTTGAGAAAGTTCAGCCGCAGACCAGAGAGCACGTATTCCTCGCAAGAACTCTCGGTATCAACCAGATGATAGTTGCGATAAACAAGATGGACAGAGCCAACTACGACCAGAAGGAGTACGAGGCGGCAAAGGAGGCAGTATCAAAGCTTCTCAAGATGGTTGGTTATAAGGTTGATGAGATCCCCTTCATCCCGACTTCAGCCTACTACGGTGACAACATCGCCAAGAAGAGCGACAAGACTCCCTGGTACAACGGCCCAACTCTCTTAGAGGCTTTCGATCTGCTCAAGCCACCAGAAAAGCTCGTGGACAAGCCGCTCAGAATTCCAATTCAGGATGTCTATTCAATCAGCGGTGTTGGAACTGTGCCCGTTGGCAGAGTGGAGAGCGGAATCCTGAAAGTTGGAGACAAGGTCGTTTTCGAGCCTGCAGACGTGAGCGGTGAAGTGAAGAGCATCGAAATGCATCACGAGCCGATCGAGCAGGCTGTTCCGGGTGACAACATCGGTTTTAACGTCAGAGGTGTGAGCAAGAAGGACATCAGAAGAGGAGATGTTGCTGGCCATCCAGACAACCCGCCAACAGTAGTTAAAGACTTCACAGCCCAGCTTGTCGTCCTGCAGCACCCAACTGCAATTACCGTTGGCTATACTCCAGTTGTGCATGCACACACCGCCCAAATTGCATGCAGGTTTGTTGAGCTGCAGAAGAAGATTGATCCGAGGACAGGACAGGTTAAGGAGGAGAACCCACAGTTCCTCAAAACCGGAGATGCTGCAGTGGTGAAGCTTGAGCCAACGAGACCGATGGTCATCGAAAAGGTCAAAGATATCCCACCGATGGGCAGATTTGCCATCAGAGACATGGGTATGACCATCGGAGCCGGAATGGTTCTCGACCTAACCCCAAGAAAATAATTTTATTTTTTTGGTGATCTCATGCCTATAAAAGGACCAAAAGCAAGAATCAAGCTTTCTGGACTAAATCCGAAGGAGCTTGACAGAATCTGCACCCAGATCAAGGAAATTGCAAACAAAACAGGGGTTGAGCTTAGCGGTCCCGTGCCACTTCCAACCCGCCGACTTGTGGTGCCCGTTAGAAAGGCACCAGATGGAGAGGGAAGTGAGACCTGGGATCACTGGGAGATGAGAGTGCACAAGAGGCTGATTGACATTTCAGCGGACGAAAGGGCACTGAGGCAGATAATGAGGATTCAGGTACCAAAGGATGTGAACATTGAAATCGTTCTCGAATCTTAATGCTCCTTAAAATCACTTTTCTCGGAACTTCCGGTACTATTCCGAGTGTTGAAAGGAATTCTCCTGCTATTTTTGTTCAATTTGGGGGGCACAGGTTTCTCTTCGATTGCGGTGAGGGAACACAAAGGCAGATGATGATTGCCAAAGTTGGTTTCAGAAATCTCGACAACATCTTCATCACCCATTTGCATACGGACCATTTCATAGGCCTGTTTGGCCTCCTTGAAACAATGTCTCTGAATGAGAGGACGAAACCTCTGAATATCTTCGCCCCAAAAGCCAAGGTTCTGAAAGCCCTGTTTGATGTTTTTGGATACGACGGGCTGAGTTATCCGATCAACGTGAGAGAGCTAAAAGATGGAGAAGAAGTGAAATTTGATGATTTCAGAGTTGTGGCCTTCAAGACACAGCACATAGTTCAGAGCGTTGGTTATGCGATAATAGAGAACGAGAGAAGAGGGAAATTTAACAGGGAGAAAGCTGAGAAGGAACTCGGAATTCCGCCCGGCCCATTATACGCAAAACTTGCGAGAGGAGAGAGTATTGTGTGGAATGGAAAGCTGATAACTCCAGAAATGGTTCTTGGAGAGAAGAGAAAGGGCAGAAAAGTCGTTTACACGGGCGATACTAGGCCTACAGAGAGAACGATAGAGGTCGCAAGAAATGCCGATCTGCTGATCCACGATGCATCCTTCAGAGAGGAGCTCAAGGATTGGGCGATTGAGAGTGGTCACTCAACGGCAAAGGAGGCAGCTGAAGTGGCGAAAGCTGCTGGTGTGAAAAAGCTTGTTCTGACACATATAAGCACGAGATACTCAAAAGATGTTTCTCCACTGCTTGAAGAGGCAAAAGAGATATTTAAAAATACCATTGTTGCCGAAGATTTCCTAAGCTTGGAAGTCAAATATGGCTAAATCACACCCAGTTCAGATAACCTCTCAGGCAGATATACATCTGTGACGTAATCAAGACCGTACTTCGCCAGAGCCTGCTGTTCTGACTTCTTGTTTATCTCAAGCTGCAGGTTTACCTCCTTCTTCCAGAATTCGTTGTCAAATCTCGGATCGGTTAGAATAGACCTGAGTGCCTTTATATCTTCCTCGCTCAGCTTGTCTGCTGGTAGATCATACTTTACTATGTCTGTAGGCCTTATACCCACGAACTGCGCTGCTGGAGTCGCAAGATATTCGGAGAGATGGGCAGATTTTATGCTCCCATATGCAACGCTCGCAAAAATCCTGTAGCTCCAAGGATCTCCATCTGTGAACACCACAACTGGGAGATTCAGCTCGGTGTTCAGCCTCCTCAGCAATCTGCGAGTGCTTCGGGCAGGCTGACCTTTGAGGTGGACAATTATGGCATTGTACTTCTCATCAAAACCGTTCTCCACAAGCCTGTCCCTCATACCACCAGTCTCGATGGCTATCACAAACTTCGCATCGTGGTCGAGAAATTCGATTTTGTCAACATTTACTGGAATCTGGTATCCACCTTCACCGACATCATCCTGACAGTGTATCTCCCTAACACCTCTCCTCGTCTCCTCCCTCACTTTCAGAGGCCCAATAACCGTTGCACCATCCTCCTCAGGCCTTATGTGGAAATGCTCCCTCTGGAAGCTCGTGAGGATCTCCAGATCCTCTATCAACCTGTCACTCTCTGCCTGCTCCTCAAACTTGGCTGCATCCCAGCCTTCAGAGATGTAGTAAAGTTCTCTAAGGGTTGATGATTTGTTGAGATTAAGCTGCTCTTTCAGAAAACCGATGACGTAGGTCATTTTTAGGATTCTGTAAGCTCCTTTCACGGTTTTAGCTGATCTCACGGACTTTTTGCTGCCGTAAACCCATACCTCGCTCTCCTCGTTGAACTCAATGTTGTGCTTCGTTCTCGTTGCTATTTCAATCTCAGGGATTCTACCAGCCTTCATCTGGTCGTATATGTTCTGAACTATTCCTATCAGAGAGAGCAAACACCTTCGCTCGATATCCTTCATCAGGAAAAATACAGCATCTATATTTAAATCACTATCGCAATGAATTTATAGCCTTTTCAGAAAACTAAAAACGATGCTGTACATAAACACGTTTTTGGACAAGCTTGGAGAGCTTGTGAGAGGAGAAACCGATGTCAACATTGCAAAAGAGCTAACAGACCAGAACAAAATCGTTGAAATGTTCAAAAAAGATTGTGAGGAGATTATGCGGCTTTACAGCAATGGTGACGCTGATTACGAGGACGTGAAGAAGAATTTTCACCTTCTAAAAGTCTATGTCGTCTCACAACTTTCCTTGCACTTCGAGAAGGTGAAGGAGCTTGCTAAAAGTAAAGGTCTTGAGATCAACGCTGTTCTGGAGCCTGAAGTTGTAAACGAGATTGCTCTGTACATAGATCAAGTTGAAAAGAAAATATGAAGATTCTTCTAACAAACGACGACGGACTTTACTCTGCTGGATTAAAAGCTGCCTACACAGCGCTAAAGGATATTGGAGAGATCTTTGTCGTCGCTCCAGCGGTGCAAAAGAGTGGCGTTGGGAGGAGTTTATCGATAATGGAACCGATAAGAGTTTCAGAGGTGACAGTTAACGGTATGAAGGTTTTTGCTGTTGATGGCACTCCAGCAGATTCCGTAATTGTTGGGATCTACGAGGTTATTGGAGATGTGCCTGATTTAACTGTTAGCGGGATAAATCTTGGAGAAAACCTATCAACGGAGGCTGCAACCACTTCTGGTACTGTTTGTGCCGCTCTCGAAGCTGCAACCCACGGCAGCATGGCCATTGCGATATCCCTCCAGATGCCGGACGTGACAAAATTTGAGTTGACAAGCAAGGATGATTTCAGCTTTGCCGGGAGAGTGCTTAAAGACGTTACTAAGGTTGTGGTGAAGAAAGGGTTGCCAGACGGTGTTGACCTGCTGAATATCAATGTGCCATCAAAGCCAAATGGTCGAATTGCAATAACACGGCTGGCGAGAAGAATGTACAAGGTAAGCGTTGAAAAGAGACTGGATCCGAGAGGGAGGGAGTACTACTGGATCCACGGTGAGGAGATGGAGGATGCTGATGATGGAACCGACATTCACGCTCTAAGGCTTGGGTATGTATCCATAACCCCACTCTCGATCGATTTAACGGCGAGAGTTGATTTTGGAAAAATCGGAAGGTGGTTTGATGGGCTCAGATGGGAAGTATAACGCTGCAAAGCTTGCTTTAGAGCTGGTTAAAGATGGGATGGTGTTGGGAATTGGAAGTGGGTCAACAGTAGAGATTTTTCTGAATCTGCTCGGTAAGAGGCTAAAGAAGGAGGAGATGGAGATTTATGGCGTACCTACATCCTATCAGTCACATTTTGCTGCCATCAGAAATGGAATAAAAATTGTTGATTTACTTGAGCACAGCGAACCCGATCTGTGCATAGACGGTGCTGATCAGATTGATTCAAAGATGAACTGTATAAAGGGTGGAGGGGGGGCGATGACGAAAGAGAAAATTGTCGCATGTGCGAGTAAAAAGGTTGTGATCATTGTTGATGAGAGCAAGCTGGTTGAGAAGTTGTCAATGCCCGTGCCAGTTGAGGTTCTCCCCTTTGCTTACGGTTATGTGTCGAAGAAGCTCAAGGAGCTGGGAGCGGCGGAAATTAGACTCAGGCATGGAAGCGGGAAGGTCGGGGCAGTGATAACGGATAACGGGAACTTAATAGTGGACTGTGATTTCGGTGTTATACCAGATAAGAACGTGGAGAGATGCGAGATGGAAATAAATTCAATACCAGGCATAGTGGAGAACGGAATTTTTCCGAAAAAGATTATAGATGATGTTTTGGTAGGGAAAAGCTAATTACCACATATCTCTCCTTCTTATTCGCATAAGATAAACCGCCACCACACACACGGTCACAATACCTGCAGCTAAGATTAACCACAGCCAGACATCTCCGACCCCGTTCCTTTCCTCATTTTCTATCTGAACCAAGAGTGTTCTAACATTTGTTTCTAAAGATCTTGTTGCATTTTCTGCCCATTCAAGTTTTTTCTCAGCATCGTCCAGCTTACCTTTATCGATCAAATCTGCGATTTCATCAAGAGTTTTATCAATCTTATCGTATTCAGCGGTTAAATTCACATACTGCTTCTTTGACTTGTCATAATTCTTAAGTGAGTCTTTTTTAAGTTCAAGCTTCACCTGAACGAGTGTAAGATCTTTCCTGATGTCCGAAAGCTCATCTTTAAGATTGTCGTGCCTCTTTTCAAGTTCCTCTGAACGTTCTTGGAATCTACACTCAGCAATTGACTTCTCAACCTCTGCTATTTTTCTTTCAGCCTTCCAGTACTCTTTGTCATTGTAGTATAAAAGAGCCTCATCAAGTTTTTCCCTATCTTGTTTGCTACAAGCTTCGTCTTCAAGATCTTTTATGTCTTTATAGAACTTCTGTGCATTCACAACTGTGATATTTTCTTCAAAAAGTTTCGTTGTATCTGCATGGACTGACAGTAGTGTAATGTTCTGAATTCTAGCAGATATACCGGGAACGTGGCCAAATACTTTGATAGTAATTTTATCAACACTCTTCTCCGTCTCAGGAAGGAAAAACTTGAGAGTGGTTCCATTGTTGGTAGCATATATGTCCTCCGGCGTGGGATGAAGAATTAACTTTCCATTGGCAAGTTCTATTTCAACGATTATGCCCGCCGAATCGAGAGAAGTGTACATTTTATAGTCAAGTTTACATAGCTTCTTTGCATCATCACTGGTTTTTGGAGTGATATTAACTTTAAACAGAATGTATTCGCCCTCAGTGTAGTAGTCCTTCGTGGCTGGACAAGAGACATTTACGCTGACTGCATAAGCTACAGAGACGGACAAAATTAAAAGAGTTAAAAATATCAGCGGAGTTCGTCCCATTTTCTTCTCCCTCCTCTGAGCTTTATTGCAATTATAACAACAATAACAACAACCAAGATTCCACCAATATAGGCCAGATAGCGTTCTACATATTGAAACAGAATATCGGCAAATCCTTTTTGTTCCGCTTGCAAGTTATCAACTTTCGATTTTAACTTTTCTAATTTGACCTTAATATCATTAAGTTTTTCCTCAGCCATTCCTATATTTTTCTCAGCAGGAATATAGTTATCTGACTCAAGATATA